>NZ_FOEB01000045.1:0-18064 GCF_900110515.1 Methylobacterium sp. ap11
ATGCGCGACCACATGCGGACTGAACTGACGTCGGCCGCTCTGATGATGGCCATCCAACGGCAGCGGCCGCCTGCCGGGCTCATCTGTCACTCGGATCGCGGCAGCCAGTACGCAGCGGAAGCTTACCGCAGGCAACTCGCTGACATCCAGGCGATACCGTCCATGAGCCGCGCCGGCTGCTGCTACGACAATGCTCCGATGGAGAGCTTCTTCCACACCCTCAAGGTCGAGCTCATCCACCAGCGACGATGGGTGACCCGGGATGAGGCCCGGCGCGACCTGTTCGCTTACATCGAGGGCTACTCCAATCGACAGCGTCTCCACTCGGCTCTCGGCTACATCACGCCCGAGAAGGCCGAGCGGAACGCAGGCTAACCCCCGTGTCCGCGGAAATGGGGGAGGATCACCAGCTCACCATGCTCACCGCCTGTCAGAAGAAGCCGCGCCGTCCGCCGCGGCGACGGGCGCCGCCAGACCGGACCAGGGGCAGGTCGCATCCGCGGCGGGCCGCCCCTGAGAGCAGCCACGCAGAGCCGGACGCTCATCACGCCACCCCGGAAGCCCGAGGCCTGCAACTCGCGCCAGAGCCGCGTCGCGTTGCGTTCGCCTTCGTCGAGCTGCTGCACGAGGTAGGGGACGAACGGATCGATGATCCGCGCCCGCTCGCCCTTGTGCCAGGTCGGCGCCGTACCGGCCCGCAGCCAGTGCCGCACCGTGTTCCGCGACAGACCGGTCTCGCGCACGATGGCGCGGATGCCCTGGCCGTCCCGAGCCAGTCTGCAACGTGCTGGAAGCGGGCTTCCCGGTCTGCCTGACCCTGCCGCTGTCGCTGCTGCGCTTTGGTAGCCGGGCGGGGTTCGACCGGCGGCGCTTCCGCTTCGGCTCGGCTCACGCTGGTCCGCGCGACACGGGAGAACTCGCCGCGGTGCCGATCGAGCACCTGCACCAGAGCTTGCGAGCCGTTGCAGAGCAGATGCCATCGATCCGCGACCTGGACCGCCCGGGGGGCGCCGCGACGCACGCCATCGGTGTAGGCACCGGGTGCGGTCACGAGCCACGACCTCGACGCCGGGATGCCGCTGCAGCCAGTCGGCCACGGTGGCGGCCTCGCGGTCGGGCAGTAGGTCGATGACCTGGCCCCGTTCCAGATCGCACAGAATCGTGCCGTAGCGCTGACCACGCCGCCAGGCCCAATCATCGATGCCGAGCACGCGCGGTGCGCGGTCTGCCTGCGCGGGAGCGCGACCTCGCATGAGGCGCAGCAGCGTGTCGGGGCTGACCGGCAGGCCGAGGCGCCCCGCCAGGCGTGCGCCGGCTTCACCGCCGAGCGCGAGACCGAGGTGGTGCTGGAGGTCGCCGAGGCGGTGAGTGCGGCGTGCGCCGGCCTGGGCAACGCTGGCGAGGCGCACGGCGAAGATACGGCAAGGGCAATGTGGCTGCGGGCAACGCCATCGCCGCGTCTGAACCGCGACGACGACGCGCCGGCCTTACCACGGGAGATCGGCCAGGGTGCGGGTGTAGCGCGAGTGAGGACGGGTCGAGGTCCCTCCACATCCTGGGCAGGCGGCGGCCGTCGCGCGGGGATAGGTACGGATGATGATCTGGTCAGGCTCGAGGCCGACCTGATCGACCACGAGACCGGCGGGGATGAGGGGCAGCAGGCGTTTGGACACCGGCCTAGATGTGCAGGCCGGTCCTGATGTTCACGATCCGCGCGGCTCTGTACCTCGCCACCCGGCTGCACCACAAACGCGGGAGAGCCCAAAGGTGGGTCAGTCTTCAATCGGCGTTGACACCGGTCAGGCCGGCTACCTCCAGTTCCATCAGACGCTGGGCGGCAAAGCCGATCATCTCGCGCAGCACGTCCGCGTCCGCACTCTTCTCAGCCAGCGCCCGCAGGCTCATAACAGCATCGGTCATCGGGGGTCTCCCGGGTTCGGGGTTGGTATCAGCAACCCGATCCTAACCCGTCACCGCCGATGGCCACCCCCACGGGAGATCCCGCCTGCTACAGCGCTGTGAGGGCACGCAGGCGGATCTCCCGCTCTCGGTCAGCTACACCACTCCAAGGGACACGACCGCCCAAGCCAGCAAAGCTGGCGGGGAACGCCGCGCTGCGGACCTCCGTGCAGGACCGGCTCGCCGGTGCCGTAGCGACACCGGGCGGGAGCGCTCTGCCTGGACCGAGCGTTGCCTGGAAGGGACGGCGACACGGGCGACGCCAGAGCCGGCGATGGGGTCGATCCTGGAGCCCGCAGCAGATCGCCGAGCGCCTGCGGCTCGACTTTCCGGACGATCCGACGATGCGCATCAGTCATGAGGCGATCTATCAGGCGCTCTACATTCAGGGCCGGGGCGCGCTGAAGCGTGAGTTGACCGCCTGTCTTCGCACAGGACGGGCTTTGCGCGTGCCGCGGGCCCGCTGCCTGCGCCGCGGCAAGTCGTTCGTCACCCCCGAGGTGCTGATCAGCGAGCGTCCGCCCGAGGTGGAGGATCGCGCGGTACCGGGTCACTGGGAGGGAGACCTGATCCTGGGTCTGAAGAGCTCGGCGATCGGGACCCTGGTCGAGCGCACGACACGCTTTACGATGCTGCTGCATCTTCCGCCGATGGACGGCCATGGGGTGACACCGCGTGCCAAGAACGGCCCGGCGCTGGCGGGGCACGGGGCCGGGGCGGTCCGCGAGGCGATCACCGGCACGATCGCGCGCTTGCCGGAGCATCTGCGGCGCTCCTTGACCTGGGACCAGGGAGCGGAGATGGCCGAGCATGCGCGCTTACGGATCGACGCAGGTCTGCAGATCTACTTCTGCGATCCACGCTCACCCTGGCAGCGGGGGACGAACGAGAATACGAACGGGTTGCTGCGACAATACTTCCCGAAAGGCACGGATCTGAGCGCTCACAGCGTGGACGATCTTGCTGCTGTGGCCGCGGCCCTCAACAGCAGACCGCGCAAGACGCTGAACTGGAAGACGCCGGCAGAGGCACTCGACGCTGTTCTCGCAGCCGTGCAAGATGGTGTTGCGACGACCGCTTGAACGCAAGTTGCGAGCCGCGGTCCGAGTGGTGCACCAGGCCGCTGCCCTGGACAGCACGGCGCTCGTGCAGAGCCTGCTCCAGAGCATCCAGAACGAAGCTTGCATGAGCACTGCGTGAGGCTCGCCAACCGACGCTGCGCCGGGCGAACACATCGATGACGAAGGCCACGTAGACGAAGCCCGACCACATCGCCACGTACGTGAAGTCGCTGACCTACAGAGCGTTCGGCCGTGGAGCCTTGAACTGACGGTTGACGCGGTCGAGGGGGCAAGCTGCGGCCGGATCGGGGATCGTGGTGCGCCCGGTCCTGCCAGGCACTACCCCCGCCAGGCCCAATCGGCGCATCAGCCGCGCCACCGTGCATCGCGCGGCCACGATCCCCTCCCGGGCCAGTTGCCGCCAGACCTTCCGCACGCCGTAGACGCAGAAGTTCGCCTCGAACACGCGTTGGATCTCGATCATCAACGCCGCGTCGCTGCGAGCACCAGCCGTTTGCTTCTCGGGATCGGCGCGCCGGGTGGCATGCACGTAGTAGGTCGACGGGGCGATCGGCAGCACCCTGCAGATCGGCCTCATCCCGAGGCTCTCGGAGGACGACCCCCATAGACCTCCCGATGATCGTGGATGGAGCTGATCATGGCCGCGACCGGCGGTCGAGCTCCGCCATGGCAAATTACGCCGACGCCTTGCGCAGGATCTCGTTGGCTTGGCGCAGCTCACGGTTCTCCCGTTCCAGCGCCTTGATCCGCTCGCGCTCGTCCGTCGTCTGCCCGGGTCGCACACCTTGATCACGCTCGGACTGACGCACCCAGTTCCGCAGCGTCTCGCCCGAGCAGCCGATCTTGGCCGCGATCGACTGGATCGCCGACCATTGCGAGCCGTGCTCGCCCTCGTGGTCGCGCACCATCCGCACGGTGCGCTCGCGCACCTCAGGGGAAAACGGGGCTCTTCGCTTCGTCATGGCTCCATCCTCTCAGAAGTTGGAGCCTCCGGGAAACCCGGAGCGGTTCACCTCGAAGGAGCGCCACGGCCCTCGTCGATGGATCACCTCCGCCTTGAACAGGCCGTTGATCGTCTCCGCCAAGGCGTTGTCGTAGCTGTCACCGACGCCGCCTCATCGACAGCCCGCGAGCGCGACGCCGGCTTCACCACCTTCATGCAATCCGCCGGTTATCCGCCGAGCTTGCACCTCGACGGGCAGCCGACCTACGAGGGCGGCCTCGAGGCGGGGCGGCACATCGCGGCCCTAGCGGCGGCGGAGCGACCGGACTCGGTCTACGCCGTCAGCGACATCATGGCCTGGGGCGTGCTCGACGCCCTGCGCCTCGCCGGCGTTCGGATCGGGCAGGACATCGCCGTCGTGGGGTTCGACGGCCTGCCGCAATCGGCGCGACCGATCTACGACCTGACCACGGTCGAGCAGCCGGTCGTCGCGATGATCGGACGCGGCCTCGATCTCCTGCAGGCGCGCATGCGGGACAAGGGTTTGCCCGACGAGACGATTTCCCTGCGCGGCCGGCTCATTGAGCGCGGCTCGAGCGGACCAAAAGGCCGGTAGGCAAGAAGCCGAGGTGCGTGTCAGGTCTCATCTTTGAACAGGCCGGCATGATCTGACGATCTAACGAAGTGCAGGAAGTCGGCGATACCCTCCGAGAGGAGCGAGACGTGGTGTGCCATTCGCTCGCCTGCGGCGGTCGCGTCGTTGCGCAGGATCGCCGCGAGCACTGCGGCGTGCTCGGGCTGCGATTGCGGCATGCGACCGGGCTGGAAGGTGATCGCCCGGCGATACGGGGCGGTCTTCACCGAGAGACGCCGCAACTCGTCCTGCAGGACCCGGTTATGGCTCGCCGCCGCGATCGCGTCGTGGAACCGGATGTTGGCGTCGTAAAACGCGTCGTAGTCACCCTCCGCAATGGCCGAGCCGCAGGCCGCGTGCTCCGCCTCGAGTACGGCGCGCTGTTCCTGGGTGATCCGGCGGGCCGCCTGCGAGGCCGCCAGGGCCTCCATCGATGCCACCACGCTCAAGGCGTCGAGGAGGTCGGCCACGGAGAACTGCGATACCTGCAGCCCCTGGCGTCCGCGCGCGCTCGCGAGTCCACTCGCCGAGAGCCGCTGCAGCGCCTCGCGGACGGGGGTACGCGAGACGCCGTAGCGTTCCGACAGCTCGCGCTCGTCAAGCCGCTGGCCCGGCCGGATCGCGCCGCGCAGGATGTCCTCCTCCAGGCGGCGCGCGACATCCCCGGCAAGTGAGGTATCCTCAGGAATCCCGGCATCCGACAGGTCGAGCCGGCGCGCCTTCTGCGCCGTCCTCTGGCTCATGGTCTTCATCCTTCACGCAGGGTCCGCCGAGAACATCCGGTTGGCGGCGATCTCACCGAGCGCGACCAGCCCGTACAGCAGCAGCCCGCAGACGCAAAGGACGACGATCGCGGCCATCGACACCTCGGTATCGGCCCGCGCGGTCGCAAAGATGATGAGATAGCCCAAGCCGGCCTGCGCAGTGATGAACTCGCCGATGATCACCCCAATGATCGCGAGGGTGATCGCGACCTTCATCCCGCTGAAGATGTGCGGCAGGGCGGCCGGAAAGCGGACATGGGTGAAGACCTGCCACTCGCTCGCGGTGAGCGACCGGCATAGCCGCAGCATGCCGCGATCGACGCTCGCGAACCCCGCACTCGTCGCGATCACCACGGGAAAGAACGCGATGAAGACCGCGAAGGCGACGCGCGACTGCATGCCGATACCGAGCCAGATGATGAAGAGCGGCGCGAGCGCGATCTTCGGGATCAGCTGGAAGAAGACGAGGTTCGGGTAGAGCGCCTCTCGCGCCAGGGTCGAGTAGGTGATCACGATGGCGAGCAAGACCCCGAGCAGGGTCGCGAGCACGAAACCAATCGCCGACTCCAATGTCGTCGGGACCGCGTGGGTCAGGAGGATGTCCCAGTGCTCCACGATGTAGCGCAAGGTGGAGATGGGGGAGGGGAGGATGACCGACGGGATGTTGCCGATCACGACGAAAGCCTGCCAGGCTGCCAGAGTCGCCACCGCCAGGGCGACCGGCAGAAGCACGGCCCGCACGCCCGAGAGTCCGAACCCGAGCCGCGGAGTCTGGCCCGGGCCTGAGAGGATCGCGCCGGTTTCCGTTCCGATTGCGCCTGCCATATCCTACTCTCCGCCTGCACTGCGGCCCGTCGGTGCCGTGCCGTGGGCCTGCTCGATGGTCAGCCGCAGGTGGCGGACGACCCGGCCAAATTCCGGATTCTCTTCGATCGCCAGACGGCGCGGCCGCCCGAACGGCATGCGCTCGTCGAGAACGACGTGGGAGGGGCGGCCGCCCATCACCACGACGCGGTCGGACAGGAACGCGGCCTCGCGGATCGAGTGTGTGACGAAAATCACCGTTTTCGCCGTCTTGTCCATGATTTCCGACAGCGCCTCGTTCATCTGGTCGCGGGTGATTGCGTCAAGGGCGCTGAAGGGCTCATCCATGAGCAGGATGGCGGGATCGTGGATCAGGGCCCGACAGATGGCGACGCGCTGGCGCATGCCCCCCGACAACTGGGACGGCTTGTGGTTCTCGAAGCCTCCCAGACCCACCATCGCCAGGAGCTCGCGCGCCCGCTCACGATAGGGCGCGAGCGGCAACTTGAGGATACGGATCGGAAACAGCACGTTCTCGAGCGTGGACTTCCAGGGCAGGAGAGTCGCGTCCTGGAAGATGATGCCGATGTCGCGACGCGGCCGGACCACGCGGCTCCCGTCGAGCTCGATCGTGCCGCTCGTCGGCGTCTCGAGCCCGGCGATCATCATGAGGAGCGTGCTCTTCCCGCAACCGCTCGGGCCGAGCAGCGAGACGAACTCCCCGCGCCCGATCTCGAGGCTCGCGGAAGCGACCGCTCGAACAGGCCCCTGGCGGCCGCCATAGACCTTTTCGACCTGCGCGATCCGTAGGAGCGGCGCCGCGGGGGCGGGCGGGACGAACGGCACGTTGGCGCCGCGGAGGTTGGGTTGCGCCGCCATCAGATCAGGTACTTCCGGTAGGGCGCCGCCTGGGCCTCCGCCGCCGCAAGGTCCTTGCCCTCGAGCTTGACCGAACCAGCGAACCGGTTCGTGAACAGGGCCGCAGGATCGGGCCGTACCGCCTTGTCACCCGCCCCGTAGCGCACGACGACGTCGGTCATCGTCGCCACCTTGGCCGGGTCGGCGTAGCCGAAGCCCTTCTCCTTCACCTCGGGCACGAGGTTGGTCAGGTTGGTGAGCCCGAGGCCGATCCGTGCATAGGCCTTGCCGGTCGAGCTGATCGCGACCTCGCTGTTGGCCTTGAGGAACAGGGCTACCGCCTCGTCGAAGTCAGTCATGGTGAACCGGATCGCTTCCATGGCGCCGGCCACGAAGGCTTCCGTCAGGCCAGGATCCTTCTCGATCCGGGCAGGCTGGGTAATCAGGGACTGGCCGTAGAAGTCGAGGCTCGCCTCCCGGAACAGCATGAAGCGTAGCTCCGTACCGAGGGGGACAAGGGAGGGCAGCGTGCTCGTCGCGAAGGACGAGACCGCGTCGACCTGCTTCTCGACCAGCGACCGCTCGCGGACCTTGCCATCGATCTGAACGAGGTCGACTTTCTTCAGGTCGAACCCGGCCTTCTCGGCGTAGAGCGGCAGGAACGGGTACTCGCCCGAGGTGACGCTCGCGCCGAGCTTGCGGCCTTCGAGATCCTTCGGGGACTTGATTGGCGAGGCGGCAAGGACTGCGATGCCCATCAGCGCGTCATAGTTGATCTGGCCGATGCAGGTGATCGGCAGGTTGCGCGAGGCCTGGATGATCGCTGTCGGCGTCGCGGCCATCCCGAAATCGAAGGTCCCGGCCGCGACGGCCTGGGCCGCTGCGCCGGATCCGGAGCCACGAGCGACGCTGACATCGAGCCCGTGCTTCTTCCAGAAGCCTTTGTCGCGGGCGACAGTGGCGAAGAGGTTCGGGCCCTCCGGGATCCAGGACGTCGTGAAGGTGACCTTTGTTGCTTGGGCTAGCGCCGGGCGAGGAAAGCCACTGAGAGCAGCGGCACCGGCCGCCGCGCCGACACCCGCTAGAACCCACCGTCTCGTCAGCATTCCACCCTCCCGGCTCACTCCGCGATTGCCCGCATCATGACATGTCAGATCTTGGATCGCATGCATAATCGGATACCATCAGCGCCTAAATGCATGCCATTTGGCCAAAACGTGTGCCAGATTTTTTTACTTGCATGCCAAACGCTGCCGGGTATCTGTTAGTCCCCGAATGGAGAGCCTGACCATGCGAGCCTTCGAGGCGCGGAACGCCCATTTCGACGCGCTGGTGAACACACCCGGCCTGCGCTGGCTCGGGCAGAACACTAATCATGCGCCGAGCCACCCGGCTGTGCGGGAGGCGATGGAGCGGTGCATCCGGGACGAGGGATTTCACGTCTACGCGCCGCCGGCGGGCTTCCAGGCGCTGAGGGCAGGAATCGTCGCCGATTTCGGCCTGGACGGGCAGGCCGCCCTCGTCTCGGACGGGGCCGTGGCCTCGCTCTACCACGTCTGCCATACGCTACTCGCGCCGGGCGACGAGTTCGTCACGACGGATCCGACCTGGAACTGGCCGATGACCTTCGCCCGCTCGGTCGGCGCCACGGTGCGGCAGATCCCGATCTACGGCCCCGAGCACGGCTACCGCCTCGATCCCGCTCGGCTCGAGGCCGCCATGGGGCCGCGCACCAAGGTGGTCTACCTCGTCGACCCGAACAACCCGCTTGGCACCGCCTGCACGGCCGAGGAGATCGCCGCGATCATGGAGATCGTCCGCAAGGCCGGGGCCTACCTCATCCACGACTGCACCTACCGGCACTTCGCGTACGAGCACCACCTGGCGGCGAAGCTCGATCCAGAGCGCACGCTCACGATCTACAGTTTCTCGAAGTGGCTAGGCCTCGCCGGCCTGAGGGTCGGCGCGGTGATCGCGCATCCCGACATGGCCGAGCGCCTGGCCGCGGCCCCGCCCAACAATCTCGGATCCAGCATCCTCGCCCAGCGCGCCGCGATGGCAGGACTTGCGATCAAGGACGAGTGGTTCCCGGGCGTACTCGCCGAGCAACGGGCCAACCAGGCGCTGATCAAGGCAGCCTGCGACCGGATCCCAGGTCTCGTGATGCCGGTCTACCCCTCGAACGGGAACTTCGTGGTGCTCGAGACCGGCGGCCTCGGCATCAGCCCTGAGGCCCTCGTTGCCGCCTATCAGGAACGCCGGATCATGATCCGGCAGGGCTCCTACCACACGCCGAATTTCGGCGACCGGTTCGTGAAGGTGTCGGTCTCGGTGCCGCGGGACTGGGTCGAGGAGTTCGTCGACCTCATGCCGGCGATGATCGAGCGGGCCCGCGGCATGAACGCGGACGCCAAGCTCTTCTGAAGACCAGCCCCGGTTCACAATACGATCACGAGGACGACACGACCATGGATCTCCAACTCCAGGGCAAGACGGTCCTGATCACCGGCGCCTCGCAAGGCATCGGCGAGGGCCTCGCCCATGCCTTCGCGGCCGAGGGCTGCCCGCTCCACCTGACGGCGCGGTCGGCCGACAAGCTCGACGCGCTGAAGCGCGTGATCGAGGCCGAGCACAAGGTCGTGGTCGGTATCACGGCAATCGACATGACGCAGGACGGCGCCTGTGAGCGGATCGTCGCGGAGGCGGGCGACGTCGACGTCCTGATCAACAATGCCGGGGTGATCCCGAGCGGCTCGCTCTTCGACGTTGATGCGCAGAGATGGCGCGAGGGCTGGGCCCTCAAGGGCTTCGGTTATGCCGACATGATCCGTCTCGTCTATCCGCGCATGAAGGCGCGCGGCGGCGGCGTGATCCTCAACAACATCGGCAATGGCGGCGAAGTCTGCGATCCGAATTACATCGAGGGCGCCGCCGGCAATGCCTCGATCATGGCGATGACTCGGGCTTTGGGCGGGAAAAGCCTCGACGACAATATACGCGTCGTCGGCGTAAATCCAGGTCCCGTCGATACGTCGCGCATCTACAACATGCTGCGCAAGTTCGCCGAGAATGAGCTTGGCGACGCGGCGCGCTACGAGGAGTTGCTGGTGCGCTATCCTCTGAAGCGACCGGCTAAGGTTCATGAGATCACCGATCTCTTCCTGTTTCTCGCCTCATTCCGCTCCGGCTACACATCCGGCACCGTCTTCACCGTGGATGGCGGCATCGCCTCCCGCCGCACTGTCGTCTGAGAGGAGCCCCCATGCCCAAGGCGAGCGCGAGCGACGGCGTCCAGCTCTACTTCGACGAGGCGGGGCGCGGGACGCCCATCGTCTTCGTTCATGAATTCGGCGGCAACCATTGGAGCTGGGAGCCGCAGATGAACTTCTTTTCGCGCCGCCACCGGTGCGTCACCTATGCGGCGCGCGGCTTTCCGCCCTCGGACATCCCTGATTCCGTCGACGCCTACTCGCAGGCGATCGCGGCCGACGACATCATCGCGGTCATGGACGCGGCGGGCATCGAGACCGCGCATCTCGTCGGCCTGTCGATGGGGGGCTTTGCCGTCCTGCATGCAGGCTTGCGCCACCCCGGCCGCGTGCGCTCGATCACCGCCGCGGGTGCCGGCTACGGCGCCGAGAAGGCGCACGAGGACTACTTCAAGGGCATCTCGGAGCAGGTCGCGGCCAATTTCGAGACGAAGGGTGCGCCGGCCTTTTCCAAGATCTACGCCGAGGGCGCCTCGCGGGTGCAGTTCCAGGACAAGGACCCACGAGGCTGGCAGCTCTTCGCCGACCGCCTCGGACAGCATGACAGCCGGGGCGCGGCCAATACCATGCGCGGCGTGCAGATGCGGCGCCCCTCGCTCTACGACCTGGAGGACGAGTTCCGCGCGATGGCCACGCCATTGCTGGTCGTGGTTGGAGACGAGGACGACCATTGCCTGCAGCCTGGCTTCTTCCTCAAGCGGACGGTGCCGGCCTCGGGCCTTGCGGTCCTGCCAAAGACCGGCCACACCCTGAACCTCGAGGAGCCGATGCTCTTCAACCAGATCCTGGCGGAGTTCCTCGCCCAGGTGGAGAGCGGCCGCTGGGGCCCGCGCGATCCGCGTGCCAATCCTGCCGAAATCATGCGGACTCGCTGAACGTGGCTCGCCCGTCCGATCACGTCGACGGCGACCGCCTCTGGCGGCGTCTGATGGAGCTGAGCCGGTTCGGCTCCCGCCCGGATGGCGGCGTCGACCGCCAGACCCTGACCGAGATCGAGATCGCCGCCCGCGCCCATCTGGTGGCGCTCGGCCGCTCACTCGGGCTCGAACCGTACACGGATGCGGCCGCGAACCTCTTCCTGCGGTATTCTGGCCGGCAGTCGGATCGCCCCCCCGTCATGGCCGGCTCGCACATCGATTCCCAGCCGACGGGCGGCCGCTTCGACGGGGCCTTCGGGGTGATGGCCGCCTTCGAGGCAGTCGAGGCGATGCGGGCGGCAGGCTTGGTGCCGGAACGCGCGATCGAGATCGTCGCCTTCACGAACGAGGAGGGCTGCCGGTTTTCTCCCGGCATGACCGGCTCGGATCTCTTCACGGGGGCGCGGACGCTGGCGGAGGTCGCGACGATCCGCGACGCTTCAGGGATAGCGCAGGGCGATGCCCTTGCGGCAGTGCTCGCTGCCGACAGGGACGTGCCGCAGCGCCCGTTCCGGCGTCCGATCGCGGCCTTCGTCGAGCCTCATATCGAGCAGGGCCCGATCTTGGAGCGTGACGGCGTTTCGATCGGCATTGTGACCGGAATTCAGGGCACCCGCCGCTACCGCGTTCGTGTCGCCGGCGAGGCCGCGCATGCAGGTACGGCCGAGCGCCACGAGCGGCGTGACGCCGTAATGGCGGCGGTGCGGATGATCGCCGCCATCGACCGGGCCGCTTCCGATCCTGCCGACACCAAGCTCACCGTCGGGATGATCGAGGTGACGCCGAATGCCCCCTCCGTCGTTCCCGCGGAGGTGCTGTTCTCCATCGACCTGCGCCACCCGGACAATGCCGTGGTCGACCAGCTCGATGCCGCGATCCGCGCCATCATCGAGGGCGAGCGGGGACCTTGCGCCGCGTCCGTGCGGCAGATCCAGCACAATCCGTCACTCACTTTTTCGCCCATCGTCCGGGGGGCCATCGCAAGGGCAGCCGGCGACCTCAGCCTTGCGCATCGCGACATCCTCTCGGCCGCCGGTCATGACGCCCGGCAACTGCATTACGTGTGCCCGACCGGCATGATTTTCGTGCCGTGTCGCAACGGGGTCAGCCACAATCCGGCGGAGTGGGCGGAACCGGACGATCTCACGTCCGGAGCACGGGTGCTGACCGACGTTTTGTGGCAGTTGGCGAATCGGGATGAGAGCTGATTAGCGGCAGGACACCTTAAGGCTGCTGCTGGTAACGACCCGGGTGAACGACACGTCGCGGTCGCGGCGGCCCTCGAAGAGCCTCACGATCTCAGCCGGCTCGTCGAACGTGCGTCGGCTGTCAGGCCGTCTTCGCGGTCGCGGAGTGAGTGGCGTCGATATCGGGCAGTGTGCTGAAACGGGCGCTGCGGATGTGCTTGCGCATGGCGCTCTCGGCCCGATCCGGGTCGTCGACAGGGGCTTTCACGGTGAAGGAAAATTGGACGGGTCCGGGAGCAGGGCGTAGGCGCCGAGGCGGTGCGGGCGCGATGCGCTTACTCATTGCATCAGGGGGGAGAGGTGCCTTAGGCAATGAGTATGAGCATCAGCATCCACGACGTCAGCGTCCCGGTCTTCGCCAACTCGCTCCGCAACATGGCCGCGTGGCTCGACAAGGCGGCATCGGAGAAGCCGGAGGCCGAGTTGCTCTCCGGCCGTCTCGCCCCGGACATGCGGCCCTTGCCGGCCCAGTACCAGATGGCTTCCGACAGCGCGAAGAACGCGGTGGCGCGGCTCGCCGGGATCGAGGCGCCCGCCATGCCGGATGTCGAGGCGAGCTTCGCCGAACTCAAGGAGCGTTGCGCGAGGACGATCGCCTTCGTCGAGGGCGTCGATCCGGCGGCGCTGGCCACGGGCGCGGAGCGGGAGGTCGAGCTGAAGTTCCCGAACGGGATGGGCTACCGCTTCACCGGGCAGACCTATCTCACCGGCTTCGCCCTTCCAAACTTCTTCTTCCACGTCACCACTGCCTACGCGATTCTGCGCGGGGCCGGCGTAAGCCTTGGTAAGCCGGACTTCCTCCAGCATCTCGGACCGCCCAACATCCAGCCCTCCAGATAGGGAGGCGCCTTGAGCCTGCTGGGAGCGGCGCCGGAACCGGATGCGGCGCACCGAGCGTCCCGCGTTGCGCGCGGCCCCGCCTCCTTCGCTCGGTTAGCTGTCCCCGACGATACTGGAAGCACGGGCGGAGCATCGGAGCCATAGACGGCCGCCGTACGATTTTGCCGTCCCAGCGGTCCGGGGCGGGACAGATCTCCGGCCCCGGTCACACCCGTCAGAGGCTTGGGCGCAGCCCGCGGACGGGGCTCACGGCTTCCAGCACCGAAGCAGCATGCAGGATGGTCGTCTCCGACTGCCAGCGTCCCACCAACTGCACGTTGATCGGCAAGCCCTCGCGGCTCATCCCGAACCGCATCGACAGGCCCGGCAGGCCCGTCACGTTCAACGGCACGCCCGCGCCCTGCAGGTAGGTGAGGTCGACCGTCTCGCCGTTGACGACGAGGTCCTTGATGCCGTGTTTGTGCGCCGGTACCGGCAGCACCGGGGTGAGGAGCACGTCGAAGTTCCGGAAGTAGGCGGCGTAGCCGTCCCGGAGCCGCTCCGCCGCCTGCTCGGCCGCGACGTAGTCCTCCATCGAGGTGTCGGGCAGCGACAGCATCGTCTTAGAAATTCTGTACATCAGGTGAGATTAGGCGTGGAATAGGGTTCATCCGCACTTTCGGTGCTGACGGGTGCTTGTCCAGCCAAGCTCTGGGTGTCTCGGTTCACGCGGCATGCTGCACTCGCTGGCGGAGCAGGTCGAACTTGGCGTGACCATACATGCTACGTTTGATCAGCTTGAGGCGGTTGACCTGGCCTTCAACATGGCCGTTGCTCCAGGGTTCGGCGATCGCAGCGCGCACGGCCTCCTCATCCTGCCGAAGCCTGGTGACGAAGCCACCAAGTTCGGTGGCAGCAGCAGCCTCCAGCCAGGGTGTCAGTCCGGCGGGATCATCCTGGTGCAGGAGATCGGCGAAGGCGCGTACATTCTCGGCCGCCCGCTTCAAGCGCGGAGCCGCATCGCATAGTGCCTCGGTGAACGCACGATCCTCGGGCAACATCACGGCTGGATCGCCCGTCAGCCACCGGCTGATGCGGCGTGCCGAGGGGATCCGGGCGGAGAGCGGTCGAGCCGGGGCCCCCGAGCGCTGCCGTGCGGCCCAGCGTCGGACGATGTCGTAGCCGCCCGTGAAGCCCTACACGCGCAACTCGCTCAGGAGAACGGTGGCGCTGCGCAGACCGTCCTGCCAGCGCGCCTCGACGACGGAGATGTAACGGTCGAGCCGGCTCGGGTCGGGGGCACGGCGGTAGGGCTCGAGCTGACCAGCCCGGATCCAGCGCCGCACGGCGTTGCGCGATGCCCCGAGACGGCGGGCGATCTCCTTGGTCGGTTGACCTTCGCCATGGAGCCGCAGGGCTGCCTCGCAGCGGTCGCGTCGCCGGCTGCTCGTCTCCGGGACGGGCTCGGTCTTCGCTGGATTAGAGGAGAGAGAAGGCTCGGGCATGGAGTGGCTCGCCACGGCCCTGATCTCGGACTGGTGACGCTCGACGATGCTGCGCAGTGCCTCGGAGGCATTGACGAGCAGATGCCAGCGATCCGCAACCTGCATCGCCGCCGGAGCGCCTGTGCGCGCAGCTTCGGCGTAGGGTCCGGCGCGGTCACGGCTGACGACGGCGACGCCCGGATGGGCGGCAAGCCAGTCCCGCACCGGTGCCGCGGAGCGATCGAGCAACAAGTCGATGACGCGCCGCCGTTCCAGGTCGCAGACGATGGTGCCGTAGGACTAACCGCGCCGCCACGCCCAATTATCGATGCCGACCACGCGCGGCGCTGGCGAGGAGGCGATGCCGCGTCGATGATATCAGACGCAGAACCGTGTCGCCGCTGACCGGCATCGCCAGTCGTCGTGACAAGCGAGCACCGGGCTCGCCACCGAGCACCATGCCGATGTCGGTCTACGCCTCGGCCAATCGTTCGCTTCGACGCGCTTTGCGTGACCCCAGCCCCGCTGCCGGTTCGGCGAAGATCCGCCCCGGGCAGTCGCCGCAGCGGAAGCAGCGCACGCGCAGGTGCCACGGCACGGTCCGATCTTGCCACGGCAGCTTCTGGCGCGGCGGGCGTGGCTGCGGCGGATGCCGGCCGTGATCGTCGGTGATGTGGCGATCGCCGCAGGCGAGCGGCGTTCCATCCGAGCGGTAGCGGGTGGTGAGGGCGGCGAGGCGTCGCTCGAGGGTGGCGACGCTCACTTGGGGCAGGCCGTTTCCGTCGGCGGCAGCCGCGAGGAAGAGCCCGACGATGCTGGGATCGGGGACGAGGGGATCGAGTCCCTGGCGCAGGCACCAGCGCTCGAACAAAGGCTAGTCGGCTGCGTAGGCGCGGCGGGTGTTGGAGCTGTCCTTGCGGGCGGCGTAGGCGCGTGCGGCCTCAGCGAGCGGCTGGAGCGTCAACGGCAATCCTGCGTGCCCGTCCGGCGCCGCCGTTCCAAATACCGTGCCTGCGTCGGGAGGAACGGTGAGGGGCCCAAACGAGCCCTCCGTTGCGAGCGCGCAGGTGTCCGGTGAAGGCGGGGGGGGATCTGGGATTGCCCCGTTTCTGTGGGGCAATCCCAATCCCAATGCAGATCGTGATCGAGAGTTGGCGACGACACTATAATGTCGTGCGCCCGCACGCCTCGCTCGGCTACCGACCACCGGCCCCGGAGGTGTTCGTGCCCGCCTTGTCCGCTTGGCCGGCTGCGCTCACCCGACCAGCCCCACCGGCCAAGCTACCCGTGGAGCAAAGGCCGACCCTGCACTAACTTTGAAGCCGGACCACCCCGTGCGGGCCGATCAGCGCCTGGGGTTCAGCGAACCCGATCCCTAAGGTAGGGGAGGGCTGCCTTGAACGATCAGATCGCGATGGACACCGAACGGCTCGCCCACCTGCCCGACCGCAAACGCCGCGAGCTACAGCACGCGGTGCGGATCCTGTTCGAGGAGTTCGAGGACGCGCAAAGGACTAAGCTCTCCGACAAGGCCCGGCGCGGTCGCATCCTCAAGCTGGTGCTGTTCGGCTCCTACGCCCGCGGTGACTGGGTGGAGGATCGCGGCAGCGGCTACCTGTCGGATTACGACCTGCTGGTGGTGGTCAACGATGCCCGCTTCGCCGAGCCCTACGAGGCGTGGGAGAAGGCCGAGGAGCGTCTGCTCCAAGAACTGAGCCTGGGCGGTCGTCTCGCGACGCCGGTGAACGTGATCGTGCATACGTTGCAGGACGTGAACGACCAGCTGGCGCAGGGCCGTCCGTTCTTCGTCGACATCGCTCGCGACGGCATCGTGCTTCACGAGGCACCGGGTTTTCCCCTTGCCTCACCCCAACCTCTCACCCCCGAAGCAGTCCGGGCCGAGGCGCAGCGGCACTTCGATCAATGGCTGCCCAACGCAGACGTTTTCTTCGGTTTGGCAACCCGCACCATCTCTGACGGTCACTACCGGCAGGCCGCGTTCCTCCTGCATCAGGTAACGGAGAGCCTCTACCACTGTGTCCTGCTGGTCCTGACGCTTTACAGCCCGAAGCTCCACCGCCTGACCAAGCTACGGTCACAGGCCGAGAGCGTCGATTCCCGGCTGGTCCCGGTCTGGCCACACGACACGAAGTTCGCTCGGCGGTGCTTTGCTCTCCTTAACCGTGCCTACGTCGATGCACGCTACTCCCCGCACTACGAGATCACCGACGAGGAGCTGGCCTGGCTGGTCGAGCGGGTCAGTACCCTGCAAAAGACCATCGCGGCGATCTGCACCGAGCGGCTCGCCGGTTCCGATCACGAGGAGCCAAACGTCTAGGACGCAGCGTCCAGCAAGTCGTGTGGTCCCGAGAACGGCAGCCCGCGCGGCTCAGCCGACGACCTTCGTGTTTCGAGCCGGGGGGGAGAGGGGCACGCGGTCGCACACCGTCACCGGTCCTGCCGCCCGCCAGGCAACGGCCGCTCGGATCGGCCCCGCGGCGACGTCACCGCGAGACCGGATCAGCGCGACGGCGGAAGGCCTCATCGCGACCACAGCAGCCGTACAGCGCTCCTGCCCGGCCGGATCCGCGACCAGGCTCGCCTGGATCGCCCGCGGGACGGTCACGTCGTCGAGGATCAGGGGGCGAGCCAGCTGATCCCGAGCTCGGCCTCGGGCGCCGTGACGACCCGCTCGTCGGGCCCCGGTGAGCCGGCGCCCCGGGTCGAGGCGGATCATGTATCCGGCGATCACCGTGGAATTCCGCTTATGGAACGCCGATGGCGGAGGGCTTCGGGGGCGATCGCCGTCATGGCTGGTGCGGTGCCACCCCCGCCTCGCCTTCGGGATCGTCGCCGATCCGCCGGGAGAACGCCCGTTCGAGGCGCCGTATCCTGGGCTCCGGCACGCCCCTTTCCGCGAACCTGCGCCTTCAGGGTCGCATCACGCTGATCATCTCGGAGACGATCGCCCTGGCGGCGCGCATCGAGGTCGAAATCCCCGATCCGCGACAGGCCGTTCGTCCGCGTCGGGAGCCCTCCCATGATGCCGAGGCCGATGGCCTGGACGTCGCACATGTCGGGTTGGGGCACGATGTCGAATGCCGGGGACAGGCGCCATCCCCCGTCCGCCGCGCGGACGAAGCCGTGATTCTTCAGAACGTCGTCGCGGTTCGGCCCCGCGGCGACGTCACCGCGAGGCCGGACCAGCGTCGATGATCGCTTCAGCGCGACCACAGCAGCTGGAAGCGATCCTGTCCGACCGGGTCCGCGACCAGGCTCGCCTG
>NZ_FOEB01000047.1:0-14558 GCF_900110515.1 Methylobacterium sp. ap11
GGGCGCCGCGACGGTCGACCCCGAGCGGCTGACCCGTGCCGAGCGTCTGCGGTACGAAGGTTATCTGCGTCGGGAGGCGACGGGCGAGGCGATCCTAGCCCTCTCGCGGCAAGGGGTGCCGATCAAGACGATCGCTCGCACGACCGGCCACAGCCGCAAGCTCGTCCGCAACGTGGTGCGCGGCCTGACGGGCGACGTGTTCCGCTCCCGCCAGAGCAGCCTGGAGGTTCATCTGCCCTGGCTGGAGGGCGAGTGGAAGGCGGGCTGCCGGAACGGGGCGGAGCTGTGGCGGCAACTTCGTGCGAGAGGGTTCACCGGTAGTCTGCGGGTGGTCGGAGAGCGGGCGACACGGCAGCGCCGCAGCGAGCAGGTCCCGGATGGCGCACCCGGCCAGGTTCCGTCGGCTCGTCGGCTCGCGCGTCTGCTGACGATCGCGCGGGATGGCTTGACGAAAGCCGACGCGGTGGTCGTGGCGAATGTCGAGACCGAGGTGACGGGGCTCGTGGAGGCTCGCTCCCTCATCAGCGCCTTCCAGGCGATGGTTCGGAAGCGGCGTCACGCTGACCTCGATGGCTGGATCGAGAGGGCGGCTGCCAGCCTGCTGGGATCCTTTGCGGCGGGGCTCGTGAAGGACAAGGCAGCCGTCGCTGCCGCGTTGACGGAGCCGTGGTCGAACGGACAGACCGAAGGCCAGATCACCCGCTTGAAGCTGGTGAAGCGGCAGATGTTCGGCCGTGCCAATCTTGACCTGCTCGAAGCTCGGGGTCGTGTCCCTTGGAGTGGTGTAGCTGGACGAGAGCGGGAGAGCCCGCCTGCGCGCCTTCCACAGCGCTGTAGCAGGCGGGGTCTCTCGCGGGGGTGGCCATCGGCGGTAACGGGTTAGGATCGGGTTGCTGATACCAACCCTGAACCCGGGAAACCCCCGATGACCGATGCCGTTATGAGCCTGCGGGCGCTGGCTGAGAAGAGTGCGGACGCGGACGTGCTGCGCGAGATGATCGGCTTTGCCGCGCAACGTCTGATGGAGCTGGAGGTGGGCGGCCTGACCGGCGCGGCCCATGGCGAGAAGACCCCGGAGCGGCTGGCCCAGCGCAACGGCAACCGTGACCGGGACTGGCAGACACGGGCTGGTACCGTCGAACTGCGCATCCCGAAGCTGTGGACGGGCAGCTACTTCCCGAGCTTCCTGGAGCCGCTCAGCCGGATGTGCCAGGAGATCGTCCTTCGACAAGCTCGAGATGAGGGAGCGGGTGAACGCCTTCCTGAACCGGCCGATCGAGGGCGAGTGGCCGTATCTCTGGATCGACGCCACCTACGTGAAGGTGCGCCAGAACCATCGTATCGTCTCGGTGGCCGTCATCGTGGCGGTGGGCGTCAACACGGATGGGCGGCGCGAGGTGCACCCATCGTGGCCTGCCACGATGGGAACCCGTGCTGGGCCTAGACATCGGCCCGTCGGAGGCCGAGACCCCGGGTCAAGTCCGGGGCAAGCTCTTCTGGACCGATTTCCTGCGCAAGCTGGCCCGACGCGGCCTGCGCGGGGTCAAGCTGGTGATCTCGGACGCCCACGAGGGCATCAAGGCCTCGGTCGCCACGGTGATGACCGCGTCCTGGCAGTGGTGCCGGGTGCACTTCATGCGCAACGTCCTGGCCCATGCCGGTCGCTCGGGCCGGCGCGTCGTCTCGGCCTTCATCGCCACCGCCTTCGCCCAGGACGACGCCGAGGCCGCCCGCCAGCAGTGGCGACGGGTCGCCGATCAGCTCCGGTCCAAGGTCCCGAAGCTGGCCGCCCTGATGGATACGGCCGAAACCGACGTCTTGGCCTACATGGGCTTCCCGGCGGCTCACCGGGCCAAGCTGCACTCGACCAACCCGTTGGAGCGCGTGAACGGCGAGATCAAGCGCCGCACCGAGGTCGTCGGCATCTTCCCCGACGAGTCTTCGAGCCGCAGGCTCGTCAGCGCGATCCTGCTCGAGCAGAACGACGAGTGGGCCGTGCAACGCTGCCGCTACATGACTCTGGAAAGCATCGCCCCGATCGGCGATGATCCCCTCGTCAGCCTGCCAAACATCGCAGTCTGACCAGTCCGGCCGTGCCGGTCAGCGTGGTGGCCCTCACCAAGCTACACCACGCCCAGGGACACGAGCCTGGTCGAGACCCTCAGCAACGAGGAGGCAATCGATAAAATCTGATGCGGCTCTGGCACGAGCCATGTTGCAGCGCGGCCCTTGTTGCCGGAATAAGGTTACGGCAGGATGGCGCCGCATCCCGCACGGATGAAGGGCGCGACCGAGATCCGTCGCAAGGTGAGAGACGGACCGTGCTTTTCGAACTGTCAAGACAGAGCGAGACTATCGCATGAGTTCACGGCTGAAGTTCCATGTCTCCTACGACAGCCGCGAGGACATTGCATGGCAAGCGTGCCGGCTTTCTCTTAACCGCCACGCCACCATCCCGGTCGAGATTTATCCCCTGCGTCAGGAAACTGTGCGCGAACTCGGACTTTATACCCGCCCGCAGGACAAGTGCGCAGCGACCGAGTTTTCCCTGACGCGGTTCCTCGTGCCCTACATCGTCGCCTACGAGGGCTGGACTGTATTCGTGGATTGCAACTTCCTTTCACGACGGATGTTGCCCGGCTGGTGGAGGCCCTCGATCCGGCCAAGGCGGCCTGTGTCGTGCAGCATGATTACGTGCCGCGCTCGGCCAGCAAGATGGACGGGCAGGTGCAGACAACCTATCCGCGCAAGAATTGGTCATCCTCCATGGCGTTCAACGGCGCGAACCCTGCAATCAAGGCGCTGACCTCTGAATTGGTCAACACTCAGAGTCCGGCTTTCCTTCACCGTTTGTTTTAGTTCGAGGATAAAGACCTCGGCACGCTCGAACGCGGCTGGAACTTCCTTGAGGGTGACTACGACTAACCAGAAGAAATTCCTTATGAGGTCCATTATACGAACGGCGGCCCATGGTTCCCGAATCGCCAGGATGTCGATTCTGCTTAATTTCGGTCTGCAGAGCGTGACCGATATAAAAGGCACGCGAGATAGCTTGATGCGACGCTTGCCGCAAAATTTCCATACCGTTGTATGTAGCCTGGTGGAATGATAGAAAATCCCGTCACCTTGCATCAAGACGCCCCGTGGATTGACGACGATCCAGGTTCCGACGCGGCCGTTCGGGCCACAGGCATCGGTAGCCTCCAAGTCGGCATGCAGGCCATGCAGGAACTCGCCGAGGCGCTGGAAGGCGACCTCGGCACACCATTTGAGAAAGCAGTTGGCACGATCTTGCGGACGCGGGGCCGCCTCATCGTATCAGGCATCGGGAAGAGCGGACATATCGGCCGTAAAATTGCGGCGACGCTCGCCTCAACCGGCACGCTCGCGTTCTTTGTGCATCCGAGCGAGGCCAGCCACGGCGATCTCGGCATGATCGCCAAGGACGATACAGTGCTGGCGCTCTCGTGGTCGGGCGAGACGAGTGAGCTTGGCGATCTCATAGCCTTCACCCGCCGCTTCTCGATTCCGCTGATCGCGATGACCTGGAACGCGGCGAGCACGCTGGGCCGGGCCGCCGACGTCCTCCTGAACCTGCCACGGGTGCGCGAAAGCTGCCCGCACGATCTTGCACCGACCTCGTCGAGTCTCATCCAGCTCGCGATGGGCGATGCCCTCGCGGTGGCCCTGCTCGCGCGGCGCGGCTTCACGAGCTCACATTTCCGAACCTTCCATCCGGGCGGCAACCTCGCGGCCCGGCTCAAAACTGTGCGCCAGCTGATGCATGTCGGGGACGAGGTCCCTCTTGTCACGCACGGCACCCTCATGGGCGACGTGCTGCTGGCGATCGCGGGGCGGCGCTTCGGCTGCGTAGGCGTAGTCGATGGTGCCGGCCTACTCGTGGGTATTGTGACGGACGGCGATCTACGCCGCCATATCGGCCCTGGCCTCCTGACGATGCCTGTCGAGATTGTGATGACGTACGATCCGCTGGCGATCGAGCCATCACTGCTCGCGAGCGCCGCGCTCGAGATCATGAACCGTCGACGCGTTACGGCGTTGTTCGTGGTTGAGGAGGGCCGGCCGACGGGCATCTTGCACGTCCACGATCTGCTGCGCGCGGGCATCGTTTAGAGGTTCGCCCCGTAACACAGTTCAGGCAGGGTGATTTTCGATGACTACAGTTTTTGCAGGCACTCAAAACGGCCCCGTAGTGCAGGTGCGTGACATCGACTTCGCCAATCACCTGCCGCTGCCTCTGATCGCCGGCCCCCGCCAGTTGGAGGGGCGCGGCCATGCCCGTGAGGTCGCCGCTGCCCTCACGGAGATGGCACGGGACCTCGGCATCGGCCTCGTCTGCAAATAATCCTTCGATAAGGCCAACCGCACCTCCAACCGTACCGCCCGCGGCATCGGTCTCGACGAGACACTGCCGATTTTTGCTGAGATCCGCGAGAGCCTGGGTCTACCGATCCTCACAAACGTGCATGAACCCGAGCAATGCACCCGCGCGGCCCAGGTTGTGGAGATCCTTCAGATCCCGCGTTCCTGTGCCGCCAGACCGACCTGCTATTGGCTGCCGCCCGAACCGGTCGTGCAGTCAACGTCAAAAAGGGGCAGTTCCTTGCCCCCTGTGACATGATGCACGTCGCTGCCAAAGTGACGCAGGCAGGCAACCCGAATGTCAACGTGGAACCGACGATGGGCCGAGGACGACGTACTGATCCCGGTCGCGGTGAGGGCGTTCCACTGGCAGCCGGTGCGCAACACGAAAAAGATCGCGTCTATCGAAGCCCGATCGGACACGCGCGGGCTGTGGCAGCCGAGCGGATGGCGCGGCCGGCGCGGCAACAGCGGCTCCATCCGCAGCCAGAGATCGTCCGGGATGCACCAGCCGTCGTCCGCTACCGCAGGACGCCGGCCAGCCTGGCCCTTGAGCATCAACATCCCTGAGAGATGGGCCTCCGACAACCCCATGACACCCTACAGACCCCCTACCGAGATAGCCTCTCAGGAGACCTTCTCCCCATGGAAGGTCTCGATCGAGTCCATGACCTTGTCGGCATTCGCGTCGTCGACCTGAACCGAAACACGGACCTTCCCGCGCAGCGCAGGCTCACCGTCCGTGTCGGACTTCAGGTGCCCATCCTCGACGTCCGCTCGCGCCGCTTCCGTCCCGGCCGTGTTCTCGCTCGATGCCGGCCCGATGCTGACTGCCTTCCGGTCCACGTCGTGCTCCTGCACGATGTGCTCGACCGCCATCTCGGCGTCCCGGCGCGATCTGAAATCGGCTGTAATGGTCTTCGGCATGGGGAACTCCGGCGTGCGTGGATGCAGGTCGGCAACAAGCTCCCTCGGGGAAAGTTCAGCCCAGGTCGTAAGCGCCCACGGCGTACGCGCGGCGGCTTACGGCCGGCCACTCGTTCGCACGGCGCAGCGGGATCCGAGCTTCGATCAGGAGGTCGTCGTCGAGCAGACCTTGAGCCACCTCGATCGAGGCTTCGGGGAAGGCCTCCAGAATAGCACGCGCGGCCGCATCGATATGCGCCTCGCGCTCGGGGCCGTACTCAATCAGAACGTGTTTGAGGACGCTGAGCATGCCCGCGGTGTACCTGGCCTAGGTCTCCACTCGATAGTGCACGCGAGCCACGGGCTTCTGTCGGATCAGGGCAGCAGCGGGTTCAGCACCGGCGCCAGCGCAAGGCCGAGGACGATGCCCAAAGCAGGATATGCCGGACATGGGCCTCCGAGCCGTACCAGTGACCCGGAGGATGATCGCGGCAAACGCCCGGCTCCTCGTCACGGCGTTCGAGGCCGCCAGGATCGTGTCCATCCCCGAGAACGGGGTGGGACCGGCCTCAGGATGCGCAAGCCGGCCGGCGGGCCGTTCTTTTGCGGACAGCGGGCCGGAGTGAGCTGCCGATGACCAGAGCAGTTCGGGTGTCCGACATCGTGTGTGCGCCTCCCTACAGGATGGGGAGGCACCATCCTCCGGCTGGCCCAGGTCCATCAGCTGGCATCGGGGGAGATGAGGAGACGCGACCGATGGGCCTGGGAAGCACCATGCCGGAAACCCTCGGTCTGGTTCGAGGTTGCCCGCTTGGCGGCCAGCCCCCTGCCGGCCTTTACGAAGCACGCGAGGGCCGCGAGGCCGGTCTTCCGGATCGGCAAGCCACGGCTCACGTGGCTGGTGAGGGATGGGGTGTCGCGGTCGGTGCCGCTTTGGAAGGACGAGCGGGACATGCTGGCCGCGGCCGAGCCCCGAGCCTTCGCGGCGGCGCAAGCCGGCGGCGAGGGCCCGGGGTTGCACATTCACCACGTCTGCACTGATCCCGGCACCCTGCCGCACCTCCTCCCGCAAGCATCTCCTTCTGACCGGAGCGAACCCGACACCATGAGTGAACAGCGCGACGTGACCACCCAGGACGGCACCGCCTGGACCTGCATCGAGGCGCTCGCCGACATGCCGGAGGCCGCGAAGGAGAAGCTCGCCGGCGAGGGACGCCGGGCCGTGGTGTGCACGCCATCGGGCGGCGCGCATTCGGTGCGGCTGTCGCTGGCCGAGGACTGGCGCGGGATGGCAGATGCCGATCTTGCCGCCGCGATCGAGGCGGCACTCGCGCGAGACCGACGCTGAGGACCGTTCGAAACAGCCGACGCCGCAGACCGACCTGCTCTGCAGCATCGACCGCCAGCAGTCCCGCCACTACGGCCACGGCTCCCCAGCGGGAACTTGGCCTCCCCCATGCCGTTGATTCGTTGATCTCATCGGACCCGAGACCCCGCCTCCAGCCCCGCCGGCAGCCGCCGAGCGGGGCTTTTTCGTACCTGCCTCTGAGCGCAGCTTCATCGTTTCGTCATCGAGCCGGCTTAACGGTGACGAACTACCCGAGAAAACTTCAGCCCGCTCGGCTCACCGCCGTGGCGGGTTTTTCGTGTCCAGCGCCTCACCCACCGCTGACCTGCCCCATGATGTGCCCACCACCTGACCGACCTTGGCGACGATCGCCGCGCCCTCAGTTCCGAGACCGTCCGGAGCAGGCTGGTGCGCAAACCATTAACTGCCATAAAATTTACCTTTCAGACCCTATCGACGTTTTGTCCTGAGCATATATTTTTATGCTGCAGGAAAAACTGATGAATTCGTAGGCTGCAAGCAATAATAACCCCTGCGTGCATACTGCTTATTTCAGTGCGGCCATCAAATATGCTCGACGTGTGCAGTTTTATGCGCATAATCCGCCTACAATTACGGCAGATTTTACAGTGTGAGCGTGGCACGATCGTCGTGCTGTTCAGTCTCCTCCTGCCAATTCTTGCGATGGGATCGGTGGGCGTGGCTGAGCTGGCCGAAGTAATGCTCGCGAAGTCGAACCTTCAAGGCTATGTCGATGCCGCGGCCATCCAGGGCGCCGGCGAATTCGGCGTCGACCAGTCAACGGCCACGGTGGAGCGGGCGCGTCTCTACGCCGAGACCATGGCGACGCCCCTGCGCCTGCGCTGGACCATCGCCTCGACTGCCGCGGTCGACACCGTTGCACGCGCGGTCACGGTCAGTCTGACGGCCCATCGCGCCTCGTTCTTCGGCAGCCTGCTACCGCCCGGGGGGTGGACCCTGGCTGCGTCGGCCACCGCCATCCGCACGGCCCGCAAGCCGCTCTGCGTGCTGGGCTCGCATGCCGACAGCCAGGATAGCGTGATTGTGACCGACAGTTCCGCGATCGCGGCCAGGGATTGCGTGGTTCAGAGCAACGCCAACCTGACGGTGGGCCGCGCGGCCAGTCTCTCGGCCGGGGAAGCGCGGGCGTCCGGGAGCGCCTCGGGGGCGATCCTGCCGGCGCCGATCACAGATGCGCCCCCGATCGCAGACCCGTTTGCGAACCTCACGATCCGCGTGCCCCTGCTCTGCAGCTCGACCTTCATCAGCATCGGGGGCGGCACGACCTATCTCAAGCCGGGGGTCCATTGCGGCGGCATCTCGCTGCTCGGCAACGCCACGATCGTGCTGGAGCCCGGCGAGCATTACTTCGTCGGGCCGAGCCTCAGCATTGGCGGGCAGACCTCAATCACCGGCAGCGATGTCGTCGTGATTCTGAAGGGGCTGGAGACGGCGCAGTTCACGGCGAATTCCGTGCTCCAGCTGGAGGGCCGCAAGAGCGGGCCCTATGCCGGCTTCGTCCTGATCACGGATCGCAGCTACACCGGCACGGTCGAGATCTCGACAAACAACGCCCGCAAGCTCCTCGGCACGATCTATCTTCCCAATGCCAAGCTGACGGTGAAGGGCAACAACAGGGTTGCCGATCAGTCGGCCTGGACGGTGATCGTCGCGCGCGACATTCGGACAGAGGGGAATGCGCGCCTGACCGTCAATTCGAATTACAGCTCGTCGACCATCCCCGTACCGTCGGGTGTCGGACCACCCCGAGACCAACCCGTGCGCTTATCCGAGTAGCCCTACCCCGAGGGTTGGCGGGATCTATCAACCGTCCTCGCCATAGGCGCAGCATGGGTGCGGACGCCACTTGTCGATAGTCGCGGTCTCATTTTCTCCAGTGCCCATGCATCGTCAGCCACCGCTGACCTGCTCCGCGAAGTCCTCCGGCACCTCACCGAATTGCCCGAGGATCGTCGCGCTCTCGAGTTCACCCGTCTCGCCGTCCGCCACGATCCGCAGCACCGCTGTCCCCGGCATCCGAATGGCGATCGCTTCGCCCCACACTGCTAGTGCTCCTGTGAGCGCGTGTTCGACCCGCAGCTCGCCGGCGTGCCGGTGATCGTGCTCTCGAACGACGACGGCTGCGCCATTGCTCGCACCGCCGAGGCCAACGCGCTCGGCATCCGCATGGGCGAGCCGTATTCTAAGGATCCGCGACCTGTGCCGGCGGCAGAAGGTGCGGGTGTTCTTCCTCGACGAGGCGGAGCGAGCAGGCTGGCTGGTCGCGGTCAGGGTCGGAGATGTCTGGGGCATTGGGGCAGGCGTCGCTATTACGCCTGGAGGCCATGGCCTTCGACACGGTGGCGGACCTGCGCCACTTCGATCCTTGGCCGGCCCGGGCGTCCCTGACGGTGGTAGGCGCGCGCATCAACCACAAGCTACGCGGCCGCGCCGGCTTGCTGCTCGATATCGTGCCGGCCCGGCGCAAGGGGTGCGCCGTCACCCGCAGCTTCTCCAGACGGATCAACGAGCGGATCGTGCTGGAGCAGGCGGTAGCAGCGCACGCCATACGCCTCGGCAAGAGGCTGCGGCGCGACGGGCTCGCGGTCTCAGCCGTCGCGGTCTTCGAGCACGACCGCGGCAACCCGATGCGCTCGGTCTCGACGGTAGTGCACCAGCCGGAGGCGACGAACGACACCCGGCACCTGATCCAGGCGGCGCTTCACGGGGTCGCCAAGACCTGGAAGGAGCAGGGACCGACGCCCTGGCGCTATAGCAAGGCGGGGTTAGTCATGAAGGATCCCGTTCCACTCAAGGAGGCGCCTCGCCCGCTGTTCGGCGCGCTCGATCAGGAGAAGTTCGGGGTGCTGATGTCAGCCATCGACGTCTGCAACAGCCAATTCGGTCTTGGGGCCGTAGTGCCGGCGCGGGCGGGGTAGGTGAAAAAGCGCACCTGGTCGACCAAGTTCGAGATGCGCTCGCTGCGGTTCATGACCCGGTTGAGTGAAGTGCCAAGCGTGTCCGCAGTGCACTGACCGCTGGACGCTCCGTCACCACCCAAACTGAATGCTCAGGCTGCGCGCACCGTATCGAGGAAGCGCGCAACCTCTGCCGTGAGGTGCTCGGAGTGTCGCGACAGCTCGGAGGCCGAGACAAGAACTTGGCTCGCCGCCGCGCCGGTATCCTCCGCCGCACCTGCCACACCGGCAATGTTACCTGTCACCTCGCCGGTGCCCGACGCCGCCTGGCTGACGTTTCGCACGATCTCCTGAGTTGCCGCACCCTGCTCCTCCACCGCCGCGGCGATCGAGATCGACACACCGGAGATCTCCTTGATCCGTTCTGTGATCTGGTTGATCGCACCGGCCGCCTGGCCGGTAGAGGCCTGGATCGCCGCGATCTGGCTGGTGATTTCCTCCGTCGCGCGTGCAGTCTGGCCAGCCAACTCCTTGACTTCCGCTGCGACCACCGCGAAGCCGCGGCCAGCCGCACCGGCACGGGCTGCCTCGATGGTGGCGTTCAACGCGAGCAAGTTGGTCTGGGCGGCGATCGACGAGATCAGCCCAACCACGTCGCCAATGCGGGCGGTGGCCTGCGTCAGCGCCTGCACCTCATGGGCCATCTCTCCCGCTTCCGCGACCGTAGTCTGAGCCAGCCGGGCCGAACCGTCGACCTGACGGCCGATCTCAGCCACCGAGGCGCCGAGTTCCTCCGCCGCCGCCGCGACGGTGCCGACATTCGAAGAGGCCTCCTCGGCAGCGGCCGCGACGGCGGTGGATTGCGCGGCGGTCTGCGTCGCAGTGGCAGTCATCATCTGGGCGGTGGCTTGCAACTCGGTCGCCGAGGCAGAGACCTGTCCGACGATGCCACCCACTGCTGCCTCGAAGCCGTCGGCCATTTCCATCATCGCGCGTTTGCGCGCGGCGCTAGCCGCTTCGTCGGCACGCCGCTTCACCTCGGCCTCCTCGGCAGCCTTGCGGGCGACCATCGCCTTGATGCTTTCGACCGCCCTGGCGACGGCGCCGATCTCGTCACCGCGCGTGGCCTCCTTGATCTCGGTCTCGATCTCGCCTCGTGCCATCCGTTGCAGCACGTCCACCAAACTGGCCAGCGGACGGGTAATCGCGAACACGACGATCGTGCTGGCAAGGACGAGCGCCGTTGCCAAGCCAGCGAGCGCGAAGATGATCAATGTGCGCGTGCTATCAGTGACATTCGCAGCCGAACGTTCCTTCGCGGCAGCCAACTCCTTGGCTTGGGCCGTGGATCGTTCGGCCATCCATTCATTCAGCTTGAGGCGCGCGGGGATGCCGACATCGCGGGCCACTCGAAAGGCCTCGTCGCTCTGACGGCGCAGCATGAGTTCAGACACGCGATCGAGGGTCGCAAAGAAGCTTTCGACATCTCGGCGAAACGCTTCGTTGAAGGCGCGTCGCTCCGGCGTGTCCGATAGGGCAACGAGGCGTTCGATGGCCTCGCGTGCTTCAATCATGCCCGCCTGCTGGTGTGTCTTAAACCGAGCCTGTGTCTGCGGATCTCTCTCGAGCAGCATATTGCGGTCCATGACGGTGGCCTCGGCGATGCCACCGCGCACATGGACGAGTGCATCTAGGCGCGCTGCCTGAACGTCGGCAATCCGCGCCGTCTGCTGCGATAAATGCTGCATGACCGCCGCGGAATAGGTAATGAGACCAGCCCCAATCGCAATCATGACCGCGAAAGGCAATGCAATTTTAAGTAGAAACTTAGCATCACGAGCAAAATTCATGGCTGTCTGTCCAGATTGCTAGGTAGCTTGTTCTGTGGCATGTTCGTAGAGAGAGGCTCATAAATATTTATTATTCGTGTTAGCTCTCAACTTTACCGGCGTGAATTTGTGTACAATGGGTTTCCGATTGCATTGGAGCAATGATGGCTGAATTCAATATCTTGTATGCATTATGTAAATACAACTCATAGTTTTATATTGGCGCGACGTAGCACGAAGTTGCCCTGGTTCACGGCGCGGTTGATCGAGGTGTCGATGGTGAACGCAACCGTTCGGTGAGATCGGCTGCACCTGGGTGGCTCAACGACGACGCCGGGCCTCAGAGCCTGTTTGAGTGGCTGATTTTATGCTGGATTATTGAGTGCGGTCAGAGCCCCCAGGCAGGCAACGAAGGTGAGGCGGCCGGTCGCGACGTCGAGGCGACCGGCCCGTTCGCGCAGCAATCCGCCCCAGTGGCTGAGCCAGCCCAAGGTCCGCTCGACCACCCAGCGCCGCTTGAGCACGACGAAGCCCTTCTGATCCGGCTGCTTGCGCACCACCTCGCAGCGCATGCCGTGCAGGTTGCACCACTCCTCGCAGCGCCTGGCCCGGAACACGCCATCGAAGATCGCCAGGCGCAGGCTCAGCCACTGCTCCTTACCGGCATCCAACGCCGGCAGCGTGTCGCAATCCTGCACATCGGCGGGCACGACGGTCACGGCCAGGATGAAGCCTTCGGCGTCCACCATCAGCACGCGCTTACGTCCAACCAGCTTCTTGGCTCCGTCGTAGCCGCGCGGCCCACGTACCCCGATACACTTGACGCTCTGGGTGTCGATGATCGCCAACCGCGGCTGCGGGCGACGACCGCAGCGACGCCGCTGGCGGCGGGCCAAGGCCCGCATCAGGATCTCGAACACGCCCTTCTCGATCCAGCGCCGGAACCAGCCGTAGACCGTGCGCCAGGGCGGAAACCCCGCCGGCAGGGCGCGCCAAGCACTGCCGACCCGCAGATGCCAGGCGATCGCCGCCACGACTTGGCGGGCGGGTGTCGCGCTCGCGCTGCCGGGTGGGTCGGCGCGCTCCACCAGGCGGGCCATCTCGTCCAGGCCTGCCTGGACAACTATGTTCTTGAGGCGCGCCTCGTGACGCGTCCGATGTCGGTCCGTCCACATCTGCTCTTGCCTCCGCCCGGCCAGGCGGAGCCCAGGTTGTTCCTAGCAAGACAGAGGGGGACGGCCGGCAAAGGGCCTCAAACAGGCTCTCAGGCACGCCGCTTCTTGACCAAATGCCGCGTATCGAGTTGGAACGGCGTCGGGGCCGCAGCCAGGATTGGCTTCCACGTCGCGCTCCAGTCTTCGAGGGGAGCGGGATTTGACCTGTAGACGAGGTCGAGGAAGGCGAGCCCGACCTCGGCGGTGGCCCGCTTCACCAAGGGGTTCAGCGGCCCCCCGTTCCGCAGGGAGCGGTCGGTGAAAACGCTGTGGGGACCGCCCTGGAACACGACCAGGGTCTTCTGGGGAGTTGGGATCGCCGCGTAGACGTCGATGCGGTCCCGGACGGGCGAATAGCGCCCTGGGATGCGGATCGTGTCCTCCGTCGTAGTCACATGGAGCGTAGGGACAGTGACCGAAGCGAGAACCGCCGCGAGGTCGGTCTCGCCGTAGAAGGGCGGCGCCGAGATCACGATGCTCGCCGTGAAGCGCGGGTCCCGGAAGCCCAAGGGCTTCCCGTCGCGGATCACCTGGGCACCGGTGAGGATCAGCGTCGTGTTCGCCCCGAAGGAGTGCCCGGCTGCGACGATGCGCTTGCGGTCGATGGCGGCATGGAAGGGGCTGTCACGCTGCAGCAGGCGGTCGAGGCCGAAGCTCACGTCGCGCGTGCGTTCGATGGCCTCGCGCTCATCCGCCGCGCCCCCGAGGCGGTCGAGGAGCATGAGAGGGTTGCCCCGCCACAGCGTCTCGTCGCTGCCGACGTGCTGGATGTGCAGACTGGCAGTACCGCGTCCCGACCATCCCTCGCCGAGGTAGCTGTAGCCCTTCCTGGAGCCGCCGAGCCCGTGGGAGAAGACGATCAAGGGGACCGGACCGTTCCGTGTCGAGGTGGCCGGCCAATAGAGCCGGGCCGGCACCGCGCGGTCGCGGGCCGCGTCGACCCATTCGAAGTCGATGAACCTGGCCTCGTCGGTCGCTGGCAGCGCCATGGCCGGCCGGCGTACGAGCAGGCTTCCGGCACCAGCCGCCAGCACCATGGCGCCGAAGCGGCGGCGGTCGAGACCATGCGAGGTTGCTTCGGTGGAGGTGGGCGGCTCAGATGGTGCGGCGTCGAAGATGACCATGGATGTCTCGTAGGAGCCCGGCTGTCGGATCGTACCGACCAAAACCTTGTGGCTTCGGTTTGACGCTGGTGGGGTCGGTCGGATGTGTTCCCTCGCACGAGTTCGAGCCTGAAATCGCGGACCTTGCTAAAGATCGGTTCAGGATTCAAAACTGCGGCGCGGAGCACCATGGGCGATCAGCGCCGCTTGACGAGACCAGTAGCGACCGATCGTCAACGATTCCGGCCATCTGCAACCGCCCGTCGTCGGTCGTATCGTCGATCCCCGCAACGGCCTTCGAAAGGCGATCGCCTCTCAGACCGGCGAGGCTCTCGTGCGACGCGACGAGGTCGAAGACCTTTAGCCACCTATCGCGGAAGAAGGCGCCGGCACCCGTCGTCCGGGTCCCGTGATACGTCCGCAGGGACGCTCCGTTTAAGAGCGTCGGCCAGATTGCGATTAGGCGTGGAATAAGGACCCCGTTTCCGGGGTGATCGGCGTCCAAACGGGGGTCTGACGCACTCTCGGTGCAGATGAGTTCACGCTGCGCCAACCAGCCGAGCTTCGAGCAGGTCAAGATTGGCACGGCCGAACATCTGCCGCTTCACCAGCTTCAAGCGGGTGATCTGGCCTTCGGTCTGTCCGTTCGACCACGGCTCCGTCAACGCGGCAGCGACGGCTGCCTTGTCCTTCACGAGCCCCGCCGCAAAGGATCCCAGCAGGCTGGCAGCCGCCCTCTCGATCCAGCCATCGAGGTCAGCGTGACGCCGCTCCCGAACCATCGCCTGGAAGGCGCTGACGAGGGAGCGAGCCTCCACGAGCCCCGTCACCTCGGT
>NZ_FOEB01000046.1:0-15037 GCF_900110515.1 Methylobacterium sp. ap11
CTGCGCGTGGTGGTCTGGAACACCGCGTCCGCGACGGCGGAGAAGCCCCGCTGGCGCGCCTTCGTCCCGACAACCCACGCGATGAGCATGGACGTCCACGCGCTGACCTTGGCGCAGATAGAGAACAATGACGCCGACCCTCTGCATATTCAACCGGCGATCAAAAAGGGATCCAATCATTTTTAATGATTTCCACCTTGGCAGTCGCTCCACATGATTGCGTTCCATCCACCGCACTATATGCGCCGATAGAATAATTTAGCTCGTAGACCGATCCTCGCTGGTCGTGAACGTTACAAGCGCTGTCTTTTCCGGCGACGCCGATTGTCTCAGGAATGACTTCGAAGCTTTTTAGGTCGAAACTCCAGCCTGGGAACATTTCTTGATCGATCATGCAGCTAAATTGTTTATTGATTGTTCCCTTCTTGACCCAGATGTTTGCCTTCTTGAACTCAGCACACTGAGAACTGGAAGAGAAATCGAATTGTTTTCTAGAGACAACTTCTCGCAGCCGCGGAGGTAGGTATGCATCCGCATCCTCTACAGGATCCGAATTGTATTCTGCTTTTAATACTAAATTTATAGGCGAAGCTGCATCTTTCAATCTGATGTTGGACTTACATGCAGCGCCTGCGCGAATAGTCTTTCCTTTTTCAAAACAAGTCAGGTCGGAATTTTCGAGATCTACCTCTGGAGGTATTCTAGCATTTTGCGAAATTGTGACGTATGATTGACTTGTTCCGACAGGAATAAACCATTCAACGATAGCTGTGACGGATTTACTATTGTTCACAATGAAACGTAGAGAAAGACCGCCTTTCTTTGACATACACTTGGACCACGCATCGATTATTACTGGGTCGCCAGATGTAAGTGCCAGATCCAGCATCTGCGAAGATGTTATGCTTGTGTAGAACTTCTGATCAATTTCTTCTTTTTTTCTTTTCTGATCATTAGAAGTAGCCCCAATGCCTACTATAGACTCACCAAGGGGAATATTGGCGTCAAATCTTCGATCTTTTTTGATCTCTTCGTCGGATTGCCGACTAAATGCGTACAGCTTAAGCATTTTATAAAAATTGTTGGATTTATTGCTAACATTCATCATTGTTCCGTCAGTAAGAATGTCTGAACATTTGTCGTTGGCTGATGCTGGCCCGGTCGAAACTGATGCCAATAAAGCTACCAGGGCGAAAAATTTGACACGATTTCTCATTTGATCGTCCACTCGCGCATTAAACGTAGCAGGAGGTATGACTGGTCGCTTTCAGTGAACCATGGCCGGAAAAAAATTGCAAACTGAGGACTGAGCTAGTTCGAAAAATATCAGTTTCATCTGAATTATTTGCCATCATAGCAATCAAAATCAATACGTTTTCAAAACTTTCCAGATTTATACTAATAGAGTAATTTTTGATTATAGTGAAATATAAAGATATAATAGTTCGATCATTATCATTGAGTTTATACGCCCTTTACCGCACCGGAAGCCTTTTTCATATCATCGGAAAATAATTGATCCGAATTATTTTGGCATATAAGCAGCATATTATTGCTATCTATCAACTACGAGACGGTTCCGTTTGGGTATGCCCATCCTGCACCAGCACATAAGCCGGTCTACAAAATCATATTGACCATTTAAAACAGACTGGCATGATGTGAACCATCTCAAATGAACCGCTGGGCCTTCTGATGTTCGTCCGTGCCTACCTCCGGGCTTCCACCTCCGAACAGGACGCGCAGCGCGCCAGGGTGTCGCTTGAAGCGTTCGCGGCCGAGCGTGGGCTGCACGTCGCGAGTTGGTATGTGGAGAACGAGAGTGGATCGAAGCTCGCCCGTCCCGAGCTATTCCGGCTCCTACGTGACGCTCACCCGGGCGACGTGCTGCTAGTTGAGCAGGTGGATCGGCTCTCCCGTCTCACCGCTCAGGATTGGGAGAAGCTCAAGGCTGAGATAGGTGCTCGCAGCGTCCGCGTGGTCGCTCTGGACTTGCCCACCTCATGGACGATGGTGGCGACCAGCACGGACGCCTTCACGGTTCGCATGTTTGAGGCGGTCAACAGCATGATGCTGGATGTCCTCGCCGCTGTGAGCCGCAAGGACTACGAGGATCGCCGCCGAAGGCAGCAGCAAGGACAGGCCCAGGCAAAGGCGGAAGGCCGCTACAAAGGCCGGCCTGAGGATACCAAGAGGAATGCCACGATTGCCGACATGCTCGCTCGCGGAATGTCATGGACGCGGGTTCAGGACGCAACTGGGTGCAGCCGAGCCACCGTAGCAAAGATCGCGGCTCGTGCTAAAATGTCAGTGCCTGCGTAGGTGCCGAACTGGCAGGTTGCTCCCTCAGCCCTGTAAAGATTGGAGGAGCAGATTTTGCCCTTTAACCGCAAACGGATGTTGAGCTTCCAACCCAGCCTTACCGTTCTGAATGTCCCACGTCACAATCAGCGACCAGCTATACAGGGTAGCCGCACGCCGCGCTTGGCCTCTAAGTGGCGCTTTCAATCCCACCTTAGATGGCCGGGGTGTAGTTCCAAACGGTTATCTACGAATAGCGCGGCCTCTATGTGGCCGGTGTGGAAGTGACGGGAGGCTTGTCGAAGTTCACACCGCGCGGCAAGCAGGCGGATGGTATCAGCGTAGCCGACGATCATCGGTTAGATGACGCGCTCGCGCGGCCAGCCTTATCGCGGTAGCGGATGCACACCTTGCACCCCGCGCGGATCGCGGTACGCAGCCGCGCCATGCTGAAGCCATCGACCGACGTGTTGCGGCGGGAGCAGCGCCGACGCCCAGAGTGATGATAATCGAGTGCAGATGGTCACGGACGACGTGAGCGATGTTGGCGAGCAGATCGCGAGCCACGTTCGCTAGCCCTGGATCGCCGCGGTCTGCGACCCACTGCGCGCCCAGTACCGCCGCCTCCAACTCGGCAGTGCTGAGCATTAGCGGCGGCATGCCGTAGTCGCGGATCACGGCTGATTTCGCCAAGTCGAACATGACAGTTGCAACGCTGGCGATCGGGAGTACACGCAGGGGAGCTTCCAACCGCACCGCGATCATCGAATTGCGGGTCGCCCATGTAGACGCGCAATACGTCCGCCTCGCGTCTACATCGGTTTGGCGCTGGTGCAGTCGCCGACGACGATGCCGTGGGACAACCGCTCGCTACTGCTCGCGACCCGGACGGCACTCTCGTCAATTTATTCGCTCAGTAAAAATGCGGACCTTACCGGTGTCCCTGAACGGTCGCCAAGCACGGCAACTGTGGATGGCGACGAATGCAGCGAGCTAGTTCATCGCTAACAGGCAGGCGGGCGAACTGGTCTCGCTCACGGTTGAGACCGCATCAAGCTTCCCGACGGCATACGTCCGCATTTTTTTTGGAGCGGTCCCCACGCATTCACTAGATAGACCTGGGGCGGACGACTGCACGCTTAATGCGCACAATACGCTTGCAGCGGTTGCACAACGCTATATGTTAGCAGTCGGTTCAGTTCGCCATGGGCGATTGTGTGTGAGATGACTTTATGTCAGATTTCGACATGCACTGGTTACATTTCACAGACTTGCACGTTGGCATGCATGATCAAAATTGGCTGTGGCCCGAATATAAACGTTATCTCTTTGAAGATTTTGAACGCATTGCTTCGAAAATTGCCAAACTAGATTTTGTTATTTTTTCTGGCGATCTAGTTCAAAGCGGCACAAAGTTTGAGTTTGATAGATTAGATGAGGTGCTTGGAGAAATATGGGCTAAGTTCAAGCAAATCGGCTCTAATCCACAGTTAATCCACATACCCGGAAACCATGATCTCGAACGGCCAAACAACACAGATCCAAAATCGCTTCTTTTAGACAAATGGTGGGATTTTCCACAAGTAAGGCAAGATTTTTTTTCCGGAAAATACGAATATCTGGACTTTGTGAATAAGGCGTTTCTAAATTATTCTGATTGGTCGTCGCGCGCGAGCCATAAATTTCCAATCCCGCTTCCATCGTCATCCGGTGGTCTTTTGCCCGGCGACAAAGCCTACCGGATTTCTATCTCAGAAATCAAGGTCGGTGTCGTATGCTTGAATTCCACGTGGCTCCAGCTTGGAGGGGGTAATTACGAAGGAAAATTATCCATTGAGCCGCGACAATTTCAAAAAATAGTCGAAAATGACCCTGCAAAATGGTGTGCGCAGAATGATGTAAATTTCATCGTTACCCATCACCCAACTAATTGGCTACATACCAATAGCGTCGATCTATGGAACAGTGACATCAATCCAGCCGGGAGATTTGATCTTCATTTCTTTGGACACATGCACGAAAGCAGCACGTCGTCTGCATCTTCGTTTGGATCGCAATTACGAAATGTTACGCAAGGCGTGTCGCTGTTTGGCCTCGAACACGTAGAGGGGCAAAATCATAGGAGACTAAATGGCTATTCAGTCGGCCGTATCTCCCAACAAAATGGGTCGCGCGAGCTTAGAATGTGGCCTAGACTTCTACGAAAGACTGGTGCCGGAATGCACCATCTCGGCCCAGACCCGAACTATATACTAGAGGAAGATAATAGTTTCGTTTTATCAACTCGCGTGATGCCTAATTTAAAAAAAAAGACGGTGAAGTAAGACTTGTTGCGCCAGTTGTTTATCATCTCGAAGTCCCTGAGAAGACCAGTCTCGGGGCACTAAAATACTACCTGAGCAGAACCGAACACCATAGACATGTCCGCAGACTTGAAGCGCAAGAGGTGAAGCGAGTTCTAATTGAGAGCCGAGTTATATGGATTGCAGAAGGTTGGGGTTTGGCAGGCGATCAATTCGTCGCTGACGTACTACATGATATGAATTATCCGCTTAACAATGTTTATTGTATCAAATCTTTTGATTATCGTGATCGCCAATCGTTCGCCAAAGCTTTTATTGAACGTCACGGACTTAGTTTTGAAAAGACTTGTGACCATTTATCAGATTTGGGACCATCGTGCCTGATCATCGACGATATCGCGACACACAGTAATTTCGACCGGGGCCATGCTTCGGTAGAGCAGACTATAGCGGAGATCGTTGAAATAGCTCTTCAATATTGCGAAGAACTTGTAATCATTCTGAGATCGAGAAAAATTCCATCGAACACTAATTTTGGTGCTTGCACGCTTAAAGAGTTCGATGAAGCCGATCTCCTCGGTTACGTTCGTTCATTCGGCGATAAATTTGCAGATGTATGCTCGGAACAGGGCATCAGAACGCTCCATAGGCACACCGATGGACTTCCCATTCGTGTTGACACAGCGCTCAGCGAATTAGAGGTAGTGCCACTTTCAGAGTTAGTGAACACAAACACAGATCTTATGGCAGATTACGATCCCGTTTATTTGAGCAGTGATACAAATTCTTTGTCTAAAACTATAGATTTTTTCGCTAAGTCCGATGACCTAGCCATGACAAAGGCATATGAATTACTAAAATCTTTAGCAGTGTTTCCAAAAGGGGAGCAATTAGTCAGAGTTAGAAGATTTATTCTTAATAAACTATTCTCCAATCAACAGGCCCTCTTGTTGTTGCGATATGGGCTCATAGAAAATACTACTGTACAGTTAGTTGACGTGAAAGTGGGATCGGAAGCAGCAAGAACTCTGCTGGTACCACGGCTAGTGCGGGAACGCATTCGGGAAATTATTACTGATGACGAATTTAACAAACTCAACCGTAGAGCGGCCGAAATATATTTTGGATCAGAATGGTTTAATGGCATATTCAAGCCATCTGCACAATATAGATTTGATAACGCACATTGTGGGATCGCGGATATTATCAATGCAAATGCGATTATATTCAGACTTGTGCGAGAAATGATTGAAGATAGCGACCAAAGAAATTTGTCATCAGTCGTAAATCTTGCTTCGGTTTATTGCAGAGCCTTGATGCGCGGCGATCATTATAGCGGTGCGGTTGCGCTGCTTGAAGATATTATGCAGATTTTGCCACAGACTGAAATGTCGTCTAAAATCAGCCAAATAAATGTTCTCTATGCCGAGGGATTGAGAATGATCGGCGATCATTCTCGTTCCATCGATATTATTAACGGTATTGATTTCGATCATTTGAATAAAGATACTAAGCAAAACGCTTTGCTTTGTCTTGCATTTTCGTATGATAAACTCGATATGAAAAAAGAAGTCATGGAAAAATGCGCCGAGTTAATAGCTATAGATAGCAAGCGCCCCAGAGCGTGGCATGCCAAGAGTGTACTTCTGCGCTTGCAAGAACCTTCACCTGAACGTACTCGGCGACTTAGATCCTTGGAGAGACATTGCCGAAGGCACGGCGCAATTGTAGTAGCAAATGAAATAGCGCTTCGACGTGCGGAGATGGATGATTTGTCTGTTGAGGACGTAATTTCAATATTGTCTCCTGTTTTAGCAAGTACGTCTGATCAGGAAAACTTTTACATAAGACTTCGAGCGCTGGTTAAAATTATAAATGTCTCACTTGATGAGCATGGAGAAATGAATATCATCGAATTGCAAAGCATAATAATGGTGTATCAATACTTGTTTAACGAGCAGATGGGTGACCTATTTGATAGATGCCACGAAATGCTTTGGAGGCATTTTGCAAAAAATCTCGATTACGAGAATTTGCTCAGATTGTTTCGACATAGTTCGATCAACTGGCGCTTGAGAGGAAAAATAAGCCGAGAAACCTCTTACATCGATAAGGGACAAGACTTAATGGGCAACATCTCTTTCACCTCATATGGAAGATCCATCAAAGATATGGGTTATTTCAAAATGCGTGCAGAGACATTGGGTCGCCCGGGACCCAAGGCGCTGCCCCAACCTTTTGACGATAGTAAGAACTAAAAATATAAAGATTGAGGCTCTAAGTGCGCCTTCAACAATTGGAATGAAAATTATCAGTTCACCGGGACCGAGATCTCTCGGTCCCGGTATGTCATCAAAAATGGCAAACAGAAAAATTTTACATCAATCTGTAACTTCAGTTGTATGTGCTCGCTTGGAAGTCAGCCCGATCTTTGGCCGTCGAGGCTAGAAGCTCGTCTACTTCAGCGCGCGTTTTGAGTAGGTCAATGCGAAGCTGCTCAAGCTCAAGATCCTCTCTCTCATTCCCGTACAATGCTTGGAGCAAAGCCGCGCTACCGTTCGCCCCCTGTCGAGATAGAGCGTCTTGAAGCTCCGAAAAAAACGCCGCCGTCATTTTCTCTGGATCGGTATATTTCGCGATAAATTGTGAAGCTTTCATCTCATTTCCCCGGACCGTGCTGATTAGATTGAATAAATTTCGTTAGTATCAAAGATATTTATCCCGCCTATAATCCCGCTTCGCAATATAAATACTATCATGTACGGATATCAGTTGATACGCACGTTCGAACGATTGCGCGATCTGGGGCTTACATCGTCGAGGAAATCGTTCTCGATGCGCTGGTGCGGAAAGTCTGGCGATCTTCTTCGAGATTACGATCGCCGTGGTGGAGCCGCTGCTAGGGTTAGCCCTAAGGTTGTGGGTCGCATTAGGCGGCGTTTGGCAGAGGCCGCCACCCTGGTCCACGAAGATCTTGCTGCACAGCTTCGGGAGATCGACGCAGGGATTGTTCGCGACATCCAAATTGCCGATCTCCTCGGCCGGAGGGCAGTCATATGAATATGTTCCATATTTCAAAATTAATTTTGGCAACGGACCTTGCTGAATTCCTTGAGATGATCAACGCGTTTGGCGAGTGTTTCATCGTGCGCGAAACGCACATTGATGCCGGTATCTGGCTTCTATGTGTCGGCTGCGCTTATCGTGATGCTGCGGGACGGGTGAGGCTGTGGCAACCATCATCGATGAAATCTTTAACTGATGCTCCGTTCGCAGCGGTGCGTCAGCGAACGCCCTCAGTCGTCGCGCGGCCCCGCAATTGAGCCTATCTGCCGATCTGCGGCAGGAACACCGTGACGGTTCCTGCCAATGCATCCGTGGTAGATCATGGGTCCGGTGGGAACGACGAATGAGATGATCCGGCCCAAGCAGGTCGAGAGGAGCAGCCCCGTTGAGGCTCTTGCGGGCACGGTAGAGCGCGTCACGTTCCATTCGCCCGAGACCGGCTTCTGCGTGCTCAAGGTGCAGGCCCGGGGTAAACGCGACCTTGTTCCAGTCATCGGTCACGCTCCGGCGATTGGCGCAGGCGAGTGGATCACCGCGACTGGCATCTGGATCACCGACCGCACACACGGCCTCCAATTCAAAGCAGAGACTCTAAAGGCCACGCCGCCCACCGGAGCCGAGGGCATCGAGAAGTACCTCGCCTCGGGTCACATGCGCGGGATCGGTCCCGCCATGGCGAAGCGCATCGTAGCCGCTTTCGGCGAGAACACCTTCGAGATCATTGAGGCCGAACCTGAACGCCTGAAGGAGGTCTCCGGCATCGGGCCGTGGCGGGCTGCAAAAATCGTCGCGGGTTGGGCCGAGCAGAAGGCGGTTCGGGAGATCATGATCTTCCTGCACGCCCACGGCGTCGGCACCGCTAGAGCGGTGCGCATCTTCAAGACCTACGGTCACGAGGCCATTCAGGTCATGACCGACGATCCCTACCGGCTCGCGCGTGACATCCGCGGTATCGGCTTCCGCACCGCCGACGCCATCGCGATGAAGCTCGGGATGGAGAAAAACGCGCCACCGCGGCTGCGGGCGGGGGTCTCCTTTGCGCTCCAGACCGCGATGGATGAGGGGCATTGCGCTCTGCCTGTCGAGCGGCTCACCGCGCTCGCTCAGAAGCTGCTGGAGGTCGAACCCGACCTGATTCGGGCTGCGATCACCGAAGAGCTTCTACGGGGCGAGGAGGTGATCGCCGACACAGTCGGCGGCGAGGCGTGCGTGTTCCTGAAGGGGCTGCACGCGGCCGAGCGTAGCATCGCCGAACGCCTGATCGCGCGGGCAGCGGGCGAGCCACCCTGGCCTGAGATCGATCTGGACAAGGCGCGGCCCTGGGTCGAGCAAAAGACCGCCAAGGTGCTCTCCCCTTCACAGGCTGAAGCGGTGCGCCTGATGCTCGCCTCGAAGCTCTCGGTCATCACGGGTGGGCCCGGCGTGGGCAAGACGAGCACGCTGGACTCGGTGCTACGAATTTTGATCGCCAAGGGTGTGCGCGTACTGCTCGCCGCCCCAACCGGCCGCGCGGCCAAGCGGATGACAGAGCAGACCGGGTTGGAGGCGAGGACCATCCACCGGCTGCTGGAGATCGACCCCAAGCACGGCGGCTTCTCGCGCAACGAAGAGAACCCGCTCGATTGCGACCTGCTGGTGATCGATGAGACCTCGATGGTAGACGTGCCGCTCATGAACGCGCTGCTCAAAGCCGTCCCGGAGCGCTCAGGGTTGCTGCTGGTCGGCGATGTTGACCAGTTGCCTTCGGTTGGGCCAGGGCAGGTGCTGGCCGATGTGATTGGCTCCGGGCGTATCACGGTGGCGCGGCTCACCGAGGTGTTCCGGCAAGCGGCTGAGAGCCGGATCGTGGTGAACGCTCACCGGATCAATGCTGGAAAGATGCCCGAGCCGCCCAGAGCGGGTGACGAAGCCGACTTCTACCTGATCGAGATTACCGAGCCCGAGGAGGGTGTGGCGAAGCTGATTGAGGTGGTGACCCGCCGCATCCCGAAGCGGTTCGGTCTTAACCCGGTCCGCGACATTCAGGTACTGACGCCGATGAACCGCGGTGTGCTCGGTGCCCGCAACCTCAACCACGAACTCCAGGCCGTGCTGAACCCGAGCCCGCCTACCATGGTGGAGCGGTTCGGCTGGAAGTTCGCGCCGGGCGACCGGGTGATGGAGACGCAGAACGACTACGACCGCGAGGTGTTCAACGGCGACCTCGGCTCTGTGCTGCGTATCGACGAAGATGAAGGGGCACTCGTGGTCGAGTTCGACGGCCGGGAGGTAGTTTACCCGTTCGGCGAACTCGACACGCTGGTGCCCGCCTACGCAACGACGATCCACAAGAGCCAAGGTTCGGAGTACCCAGCGGTGGTGATCCCGATCACCACCCAGCACTGGACCATGCTGGCGCGCAATCTGCTCTACACGGGGGTCACGCGCGGCAAGCGGTTGGTCGTGCTGATCGGGCAACGTAAGGCGATCGGAGTGGCAGTGCGCGGCGGAACTTCGAAGCAAAGATACACGAAGCTAAGGGAGTGGCTGAGTGCTACACGAACATGTTCGCGATAAGAGGGCCCTCATCTCGACTATCCAGAAATCCAGGGAGTAGCTGCGAACTGCGGCTACTCCCTATATTTGGCTCAGCGCGCGCTCCAGAGCGCCATCTTAATCTGGAATGCGTCGTCTTGATCGCGGCTGAAGATGTTCGTGTACGTCTGGTGGCGGCCTCCCGGACGGTACAGCACCATGTCTTTGAAGCCTTCGGCGAGGTGCGCCGATCGCATCTTAGCCTCCCATTCCGGGCCATCGAACTTAAGGCAGTGCAAAGACTCCGACCCGGTAATGACCACCGCCCGCCCGCGAATGTCGAAGCCTGAGTGCGTGATCAGTCGCGAAGCTGTAGAATTAATCGGCGTCTTACGCGATGCGTAGTTCCAGAACACAAGTTGGGCTGGCGCTCCTTCCCATTTAACGGGTACGGGCAGGTATGCGCGGGTGAAATCTCGCTCCTGAAAGTGAGCGGGCTTGACAACGCCGTTCGATTGTATTTCAAAACCGAACTTGAGCTTCTTGATAGACGACTTCATCAAAAATATCTTTCTAATATGATTTGTTCGCCAGTCTTTTGGCGATGACTGATGTGTAGCAATAGCTGGGTGCTTGTGTCAAAATATTTCATTGCACGAGTTTGAGCTATCCCTTGCCCAGCGTATGTTACGAGCGACAAATCTGATCGCCACCCCAGAGTTCGATGCGTTCGTGAAATTTGTGAACGTGATTGGTGAGGGTTTCGTCGAGTGATAGACTGCTGTTGGTGCAGATTTATGTCTGCTATACTTCGTTTTCGCTAATCGTGATTTGATGTTGCGAGTGAGGCAGTTGTCGCCGTCTTGCAATGAGACGGCCCCCAGCGCACAGTACGTCGGCCAAAGATCTCGAATTCTGCAGCGGCCACGCACGCCTTCTTCTCTTCTCAGCCTCGAACAGATTGGCCTCTTTCAAAATCCTGCGCCAAGTTCCGATTGCACGCGACGTGATTTTGAATTGGCAACTTCGGTCCGTTTGGGATCGCGCTACAGTCGGCCGATCCAGCAGCAAAACGCCGAGCGGGATTGACCCACGGATCAGAGGCAATCCCTGGGGCTCAACTGCGCGCCTGCTATTGCTTAGGGCTGTTCTATGAATTCGCGGGGGAAAGGCTTACCGCGCAGACTGAGCATGTCATACGCAAGCTTCCGATGAAGCAGCGTGGTGCAGATATCCTGCACGTCAGGGCTGCTCCGTGTGATTATCACAAGTGCCAACAAATATTCAATGGCTGGTTCGGCTTTCTTGGGAGACAGCGCGCTGTGCCTCCCCATAGTGGCCGAAGTAAGTAGATGGCGTCGCCTATGTGACCTTCTCGGCAACGAATTCGTTCTAGCTTTCCCCCTTGAGGGCAAGGGTCGCTCTCGGGCGCGGATCGGGTAGCTGCGGGATCGCAGGGACTGGCGCGGCCGTGTGCGGTTTGTCGAGCAGCATCGGTCCGACAAGGGAGCGCCACTTGTCGGGCGAGCGCTTAATCTGCTTCGCGAGTTGCCCGAGGGCGCGCGGGCTCACGCTATCGCGCCGCCAAATCGTTTCTGTGAAGTAGCGCAACGCGATATTAGTTGTTTCGCGATCGTGCCCCTGCACGTGCAGCATCTTCTCGCAGACGGCGAGGTAACACGAATACTCCCACACATCCCGGTGATCGAACGACATATCAAATGGTTCGCAGCGATCGTTCAACGCGCGAATGTGATGCCCTATGCGCTTGTCATTCAGGATTTTGCGCGAGTTAATGGGCGTATTGGTCAAAATGACCAGCCGGCCTTTGAATTTGAATTGAGGTATCTCCAATTTCTCGCTGCGACAGTTATAGGCGAGAATTTTGTCCCCGGGCTTCGTGTCCGTGATCTTTTTGAGCGTGTTCAGCATGCCGATATTCGTAAGCATGTGATCGCATTCATCGAACAAGAACACGCCGCGCGGACTCGCGGCTAGCAGTTCGATAAGCGCGGGCTCCGACGCGGGCTTAGCCACCTGAAACTTGATACCGCGGCGCGAAAAGGCTTGCTCGAAAGCCCACGTCTTCCCCACGCCAGTTGGGCCCGAGACGATTGCCGACGCTCTAGCGCCCTGGGCCACCTGCCGCGCGATCTCGTTCACCGCCAGCATGGACTGATAGACTTTATTGGCTTTGATCCGCTCGCGCCACTGGTCGTCGGTGAGCTTCTCGATCTGAATTGCTGCGGAGTGGATCATTTTTACACCTAGATTTTGGGAGCGCTCCCGCACGTCGCTGGTTCACCCCGGTGGGTAAACCAGAAGAAGATCGGTCGAGTGACCGATCACCAAGGCTGTTGCCTCGGTTGTGGAGAGCCTCGTGAGGCATCTCCCAGGGTCCCCTCTGTCGAACCGTAGTCCCGTCGAGGGGGAGGGGCGGCGGCCTCCGTAGAGGCCGCCTACGACCGGCCTGAGAGCGCGTAGCTCACAGGGGTCTAGGGTTTTGCCGGCCGGCTAATCGCCTTAGCCCCTCAGATACCTCGCCCCATTCCATGGGTCAACATGTTTACAAGGGTAAAGTTTATGGGTATTTGGGTGATCGTTCACTCTCTAGGAGGGCCCTATGACCGAGATCGCTGCCGACCCGCCGGGCGGCCCCACCGCCAAGGCGCTTCTCAGCCGCAGCTTCGAAGCCGGTGTCATCTTTCGGCGTTACGCGCCGAAGGCATCGCTGGGGGCGTTCCTGCTGTTCTACTATATCGCGTTGCGCACGATGGATCGTCGCCTGTTCGACTTGCCGACCCAAACAGAAATGGCGAAAGCTCTCGGGGCGAGCCTCTCGGGTATCAGCCACTTGCTCGCAACGCTCAGCCCGAAGGGGCGAACGAGGGCAGATCGGTCGGGCACGTCTGGTGACAGTGGGTATGGTCTCATCGAGACCAACGATTGGCTGCAAGGCCGCAGACTGTCCACTTACGTGCTCACTGCGAAGGGCCGCGAGTGTCTAACCGAGATACTCCGGGCACTTGGGGTTCAGGAAGCTGACCTGCCCGACCCTCACACGTTGGACACGGTGCTTAAGATTATGTTCGTTCAGGCAGGGGGGCACGATGTCTAGACGCCCCCGACACTCCGGTGCTCCGCTTCAGCCCGGCACCAGCGAGTTCGAGGTGGTTTGTCTTCTCAGAGGTATCAAGCCGGCGAACATGGCTGGTTATATAGCCCCGTACGAAGCCTGGGAGCGCGAGTTAGTTGCGGTGCTCGATCGACTGCCGCGGACCCCTCTGCATTACGGCAGCGTTCATCTCGCCGCTGCGAAACCGAATCTCTGTCATCACAACGTTCGCCGCTACTGCCACTTCGACTTTCTCGCTAAGCCAATCCTCGGCTGGGTGGATGACGGGGCTGGCTACGTGCTGCATAGCGTTGTCGAGATCGCAGGACTTCTCTACGATGTGACCCCCTGTCGATACCGCTTCCCCTTCGTCTGTGACGCGGCACTCCAAATTCGGTGGGAGCACCGAATGGACGGCGACATGCGAGCTACGATCACGCGGAGCGGTCGAATTCTGCCCGGCTCACTGCGCACTCCGGCAGTCGCTCGACAGTGGCGTCGCTGGGCAGGATATCCCGGGTAGCTCGCCCGGAGCGGCGTCTGCCCGGCTTCTGGATGACAGCGCTGCCTTCTGCATTCAGTTCGACGGATGAAGCCAATGCTCTGGTGCGAACAGGATCAGGGAGCGAGCCTCCTCGCGATTTGAGCGGCGGCCTTGATGGGGTTCAGGCCGCCTCTCGGGATCATAGAACGAGTGTTCTGAACAGCACCGCTTCGGCCTCGTACCCAAGCGGGAAGATCACTCGGGCGTCGCCGTTCGCGGTTAGGTTCCAGCGAGGCGCGGCGGGTAGTAAGCCAATTGCCTGGGCGCGTAGGATCTGATCATCCGCCCAGGTCTTCACCGCATCCCCCGTGAAGTCCTGGTAGTCGCGCCCCTCCGGCTCACCGCCATCGGCCACGAACCGGTCGAGCAACAGCGTGGCCGCTTCGCAGACCATGTTCTCGGGCAGGACGTGCTCGAACTCGTAGGGGAAGAGGTGAGCGCTCATCGTGCACCTCCCTTGAGTGTGCCGGATCGGCGCAGGCTTTTGAGGATGCCCTTGATCTCGGCGCGGCGCTCCCGGGGCGAGCGGGCATAAGCTGCCTGCTCGGAGAGCATCATCCTGATCTCGGCATCGTCGAGGCCGGCGTGCTTCAGAGCCGCTCCGAGTTTGAAGAAGGCGTTGTGGCCGGTGCCGGGCACGTAGGCGGTCGCCTGCCACGTGGTGATCGCTGCCGTTACCCACTCCTCACGCTGGCCGGCTGTGGTCTGCTCCTTCTCGGCCCGGAGCGTGTCGCGGACAGCCTGGAGCGACGCGCTGACCCGCGCAGGTTCGGCGGCGACGGACGAAGCCACCGGAGCCGCGGGACCAGCAGGCACCGGCTCCAGCTTCGGCCGGAGGTCGAGGATGCAGTCCTCGATCCAGGCGTGCAGGTCGAGCGGACCACGCTTGGGGTCATCCTCCCCGTAATCGATGAAGAAGCTGTCCTTCGGGTCCTTGGCTTGGCAGGGCAGGTAGAACAGCGAGGCCGCGTTGAACTTCGACTCGTCGAAGCCGTGCTCACGCCGTTGCTTGATCCCGGAGCGCTTCTCCAACTGGCGTTTGCCCCAATAGCCGGCCCGGTTCAGCACTCGCTCGATCTGTTCCAAGATCAGCTTATGCACGTCCATGCTCATCGCGTGGGTTGTCGGGACGAAGGCGCGCCAGCGGGGCTTCTCCGCCGTCGCGGACGCGGTGTTCCAGACCACCACGCGCAG